>JACQEL010000534.1 GCA_016200595.1 Deltaproteobacteria bacterium | reverse complement strand
TTGCCATATTTCCTTCTTGAGTATATACCGAACCGCAGTGTATAGATGCTTACCAAGGAGGGACGACTCATGGCAGGGTGACTCGATGGCAAAGTAGCGTTGATCTCAGGCGCGGCTCGGGGCATGGGCGAGTGCGAGGCAAGGCTGTTCGCTCGTGAAGGGGCGAAGGTCGTGCTTGGCGATGTGCTCGAAGAGCAAGGACGGCAAGTGGCGGCAGAGATCACCCAACAAGGCGGAGCGGCTACGTTCGTACGCCTGGACGTCACGGCCGAAGGCGACTGGCAGCGGGCCGTCGAAACCGCTGAGCGGACCTACGGCAAACTCAGTGTGCTAGTTAATAATGCCGGTATCGTACGCATGGGGCCGCTTGATGAGACCAGTCTGGAGGCATGGAACGAAGTCATTAATGTCAACCAGACTGGCGTGTTCCTGGGAATGAAGCACGCGGTTCCAGCCATGCGCCGAGCTGGTGGCGGCTCGATTATCAACATCTCTTCAGTCGCGGGACTCATCGGTCTGCCGGGCATTCCGGCATATCAGGCTAGTAAGGGCGCAGTGCGACTCCTGACCAAGCACGCGGCGATCCAGTACGCCAAAGACAAAATCCGCGCGAACTCCGTGCATCCAGGTCGGATTGAAACGCCGATGACCGCGAATCTCAATCCAGAGCGGCGGCAGTTGGTGCTGAACCTGACGCCGATGGGGCGGGATGGCAAACCCGAGGAAGTCGCGTATGGCGTGCTCTATTTGGCGTCTGATGAGTCTTCGTTCGTCACTGGCGCCGAGTTAATTATCGACGGCGGGTACACGGCACAGTAGTCCTATTTGGAGGAACAGAAAGTGATACCGAAAGTATTTTATCGCCCTGGCTGAAGCTCCTGTGCCAAAACGAAAGAGGTGCTTTCGTCCTGGGGGGTTGCCTTCGAAGCGGTCAATGTAGCAGGAAATCCTGTTGCCTTGGCAGAACTGAAACGTTTGGGCGCGCCGCTGGTTCCTGCGGTAACGGTGGGTGAGCGTATTGTTCATGGCTGGAATCCACGCGGATTTGCCGAACTCCTGGGGATCTCTTACAGCGAAGAGCCGCGGCTCTCGCCCACAGAACTGGCCGAGCGTCTCGATCGTGTTTTACAAGCGACTCAACGAGTCCTGCGGCAGGTGCCGACAGGCCGGCTTGACGCGCGAATTCCAGGAGGCGAGCGGACTATTCGCGACCTGAGCTACCATATCTTTCGCTTGAGTCTCGTCTTCCGCGACGCAGCCATAGAAGATCGCTTTCCGGAAGCGTGGTTACTGGAGAAGGTCCCGACCGAACTCAACACCGGCGAGGAGATCGCCCGCTACGGGGCTCTCGTGCGTGAAAGATTAGGGGAGTGGTTCACAGGACACCCCGAGGAGCCGTTCTTGCGGCCCGTGCAAACGTACTACGGTCCACAATCTCTGCATGCTCTGCTTGAACGCACGGCGTGGCACGCAGCCCAGCACTTTCGCCAGGTCTGCGCGCTTCTCGAAGGGATAGGGATCACACCTGACCAACCGTTGACGGCAGAAGATTATGCGGGACTGCCACTGCCAGCCACTGTCTGGTAGGCACTTAGGATCGAAACTTTAATAACTTCCCGACTTCGTGGGTGGAGAAGGATAGCTCTCCTTCGCCCGGCCTTGAAAGGCCGGGCTACCATCATGCGCCGTGCCACGGCGCTCCGCGCCTCGCAGCGCGAGGCGGCGAGGGTAGCCGGGGAATTTATTCCCCGGCGGTAGAGCGGAAACCGGGAAGTTATTTTGTCTCTCGCCCTTACCCTTTTAGTTTTTTCACTTCCTCGGTGAGTTCAGGAACGGCTTTGAACAGATCGGCAACCAGACCATAGTCAGCCACGCTAAAGATCGGCGCCTCTGCATCTTTGTTAATCGCCACGATTACTTTGGAATCTTTCATCCCGGCGAGATGTTGAATCGCGCCAGAGATCCCTACGGCGAAGTACAACTCCGGCGCCACGACTTTACCAGTCTGCCCCACCTGTAAATCGTTAGGCACGAAACCCGCATCGACCGCCGCCCGGCTCGCCCCCATAGCTGCGCCGAGAGCATCGACCAGCGGTTCTAGATAGGTGGTAAAGTTCTCTCCCGACTTGAGTCCGCGACCACCGGAGACCACAATGCGCGCCTCAGTCAGGGTGGGACGGTCGGACTTGGTCTCGTTGAAGGAGACAAACTGCATCTTCTTGGCTGCGGCGTCGAGATTCACACTGACCTTTTCGACTTGCCCTTGGCCCCCAGGATGAGCGGCGTCGAAGGCAGTACCGCGCACGGAGATGACTTTCACCGGTCCGTCAAGCGATACGGTGGCAATGACATTCCCAGCATACATCGGTCGCTTGAAGGTGCCATCGGCATTGATCGCAACCACGTCAGTCGCCATGCCTACGCCAAGGCGCGCGGCCACGCGCGGCAAGAGATCTTTCCCGATTGCGGTCGATGTCGCCAGCAATAAGGAAACATCATGAGCTTTGACGAGTTGTTCCAGCGTTGCGGTATAGGTATCAGCCAGGTAATTAGTCAAGCCTGGATCATCAGCCGCGAGGACTTTGGTCACCCCGTAGCCCGCGATTTCTTGCGCAGGAGCGTCGAGTCCCGATCCCAACAGTGCAGCCAGACAGTTGCCGCCGAGTTTGCTGGCCGCTTCTTTTCCGGCCTGCAAGGCGATCAGGGTGCTCTTGGGGAATTTCCCGTTCTGGTGTTCAGCAAAAACCAGTACATTGCCCATAGGGTGCTC
>JACQEL010000533.1 GCA_016200595.1 Deltaproteobacteria bacterium | reverse complement strand
TGCGCATGCACGATATCCGGGGCACGCGCGAGCGCCGCATTCCGGTTCAATGGCTTGAGATTGGCTGGTGGCTCCTAGCGGGCGTAGGGCTCCTCTGGCTTTGGCCCAATTCGTTGCCTCCCGGATCCTATGCGTTGGGTGTCCTGAGCTGGTACGGCTTGGGTCGCTTCTGGCTGGAGCCACTGCGGGAGAAGCCGGACCTCGTAGCCGGATGGGTGCGCATCGACCAAGTGGTGGCGGCGCTGCTGGCGCTTGGGTCGGGTGGCGCGCTGCTTTTCTTATCATAGTGGGAGCTTATTCGGATAAAAGCTATCGCCGAACAATAGCGATGAAGTTGACAGGCGGCCATGTACGTTTTACCGCGTGACAACGTCCCACTAAGCCGCCCTGCAACTTATCTTTTAAGGAGACCAAGCCATGGATATCCAGCCTTTTACCGTACAGATTCCCGACGCCGTGCTTGATGATCTGCAACAGCGTCTCGCTGCTACCCGCTGGCCCGGCGAGATCCCAGGCTCCGATTGGGATTACGGTAGCAACCTGGCGTACGTGCAGGCGTTGACTGCGTACTGGCGTACGCGCTTTGACTGGCGGACCCAGGAGAAGATGCTCAATACCTTTCACCATTATAAGGCAAACGTGGACGGGCTGGGCATCCACTTCATCCACGAGAAAGGCAAAGGACCGCACCCCCTGCCCCTGGTGGTCACGCACGGCTGGCCGGGATCGTTCTTCGAGATGTATAAAATCATCCCGCGTCTCACGGACCCGGCGAGCTACGGTGGCGATCCGGCAGATGCCTTTGATGTCGTGGTGCCGTCGATGCCGGGCTACGGCTTCTCGGATCAGCCGCAGCAGCGCGGCATGCACGTGCTCAAAATATCCGATCTGTGGGTCAAGCTCATGACCGAGGGGCTGGGCTACCAGCGCTTTGGGGCACAGGGTGGCGACTGGGGCGCCAGTGTGACGAACTATCTTGGCTTTGCGTATCCCCAGCAGCTCCTTGGTATTCACACCACCTCGATCACCAGGCCCACGCCGTATCTGGGGGCAGGCTCCCCTCCATTGACCGCCGCAGAACAGGAGTTGATAGCACAGCGCGAAGCCTGGCTGCAAGCGGAGGGCGGCTATTCCCACATCCAGGGCACTAAACCACAAACGCTGTCCTATGGACTCAACGACTCCCCGGTAGGGCTAGCAGGCTGGATCGTGGAAAAGTACCGCACCTGGAGCGATTGCCACGGGGATGTGGAGAGCCGCTTTACCAAAGACGAGTTGCTCACCACTATGACCATCTACTGGGTGACGCAGACCATCAATTCGTCCACCCGGCTGTACTATGAGACGCTACGGCATCCGTGGAACATGCAGCAGGGCGAGCGCATCACCGTACCGACCGGCGTGGCCGTGTTCCCGCGTGAAATTAGCCGGCCACCGCGCGAATGGGGCGAGCGCTCCTTCAATATCCAACGCTGGACAGAGATGTCGAGTGGAGGGCATTTCGCGGCGCTGGAGGAACCAGATGCGTTGGTGGAAGATGTGAGGGCGTTTTTCCGTGGCCTACGATAGTCGAGTCAACACACGGTGAGTCGGTCAGATTGCGGTGGTGCTTGTGACGGAGGCGCTACTGCAGTGTACGACCGCTCTTCACAGTGGGCGCGGCACTGCTACTGGGAGAAGCTCCTATCTGAGCTAATATGGTGGGTCCCCGTGTGAGATACACATACACCAGTCCTCCAATCATCACTGTAAATGCTGTACAAGAAGTATATACTGACGACGAGCACCTGCGGAGGTTCGTCGCGCGAGCAGCAGTCGGGTGATCCAGAATCGACAGGTGTTGATTAAGGACCCATCAGGGCGGCCCGCGGTGAGCTTGCGACGTTAGCCGTCATGACGTAGGGCGTCACCAGCACCGATGCAAGTAGAGAGCCCTGCCTAATGAATTCAAGAACTTAGCCACTTACTTGCAGAGCAGCAGGCGTATTGTAATTTCTCAGAATCCAGCGAAAGGAGAAGGTTATGAAACACGGAGACCTCAGCTTGCAGGCGTTAGTTTTAGTCATGCTCCTACTGGGAGGGGTCTGTGGCAATGTGTCCACGACGTTTGGCCAGGGTTTAGAGATAGAACCTAACAACCCGTGTCCAACGGCGCAGAATTTTGGGGCAGTTGCCCTCCCGTTTACCGTAACTGGCAGTCTCGACTCGACACCTGGGAACCCCGATGTTGATTTTTTTCGGTTTACTGGCACCCCGGGTTCTGTGGTAAGGGTCGACCTTGAAGGGCAGGCCACAGGGAAAGGCACGCTGAGAGATCCCTTTTTGGGATTCTTCGACGCCGGGTGCACTCGGATTGCCGTTAACGATGACGGTGGAATCGGTCTCAACTCAAGGTTAGTGTTGGTTATCCCAGCCGATGGTGTCTTTATCCTCGGAGTCACGCTTTGCTGTGACTCCGGTTTCGTCGGGGGTGGCGTTGGCACCTATCAACTGACCATTACTCCTTTTGTTGCCATTGGGTCGATCAGTGGGCGGGTGGTCGATGCGCAGACCGGAGAGCCTCTGGCAGGGGATACCGCTCCGTTTTCGGTCGCGCGGCTTCTGCGCTGTGAAGGTGGTGAGTGTCCCCAAGTGAGCTCTCAGAATGCAGACGCGGCGGGGCGATTCCAGTTCACCCAGGATAGTTCCGGACAACCACTGGAGGTAGGAACGTACCGAGTCCTAGGCACTGCCCAGCAATATCAGCAAGGTCAGACTGATCTTTTTGAGGTCGCCGAGGGCGAAGACCGAGACGTCGGAGACGTCCCGCTGCAGCCGTTCCCTGTCCAGTTTTCCGAGCTTGTCCCATGTGAGAACTTGCCGCCAGAAGGAGGGCGCTGCCAGTATAGCATGATGGTCACGAACCGTCTGGCCACCCCGCTTGATGGAGAGGCGTGGAGCGTGGTGCAGGGTTTCGGGATCGGCTCTTTTACCGATTCCACTACTTTCCAAATAAAGACCCTCCAGGCGCTGGCGTTGAAATCTCAGAAGAGCCGAAAGGTTCGGTTTCGATTCCAAGTTCCGGGCAAAGTTCGTGACGGTGCCTCTATCTGCACGAGAGTGTTTGTTGGTCAGCGTCCGGGAGCCTTTTTCGACACGGTAGGAACAGCCGCCCTATTCTGTATCACTAAGGGGGCTAGCGGGTTCTCGCTCGTGCCAGAGAAAGAGGCCCAGCAGATGTTCCAACAGTTGAGCGGGCAAACGCTGATACCACCAAAGAAGTAGAATGATCATCTGAACAGCAACATGCCTAATCGGGTAGCCAGGGAGGTCGCCCTCCCTAGCCCCCCCACTACCGAGCAGGCGGGTCCGCACTCGGCGCTTCAGGGCGAATATTGAGCCGTTTAGTCATTTGCGTACAGTTACATAGTGTACCGCCTCAAAGCCCCTCAAATTGTGGTGAGGGCAAGAAGACATGCGCAAGAATTACGATGGACATAACGATTCGAGAAGCTGTACCACGCCAAGCAACTGAGTTGAGCGATATTGCGCTTAAAGCCAAAGGCTATTGGGGCTATGCGAGCGAGCAGCTCGACCTCTGGAGGGAGGAATTTCTGACGGTTTCTCCCGAATATATAAAGGTCAACCGGGTATGGGTTGCCTCTGGCAATACGCAGCAGCTCGTTGGGTTCGCAGCTATCGAGCAGAGGGGCGCGGAAGCCATTCTTGAGCATCTTTGGGTATTGCCCGAATATATCGGGAGAGGGATTGGCAAGAGCTTGTTTTTACAGGTCGCTGCGACTATTCCTCAATTCGTGTTCACTTCAGATCCGCACGCAGACGACTTTTACCGAAAGATGGGGGCTCAAAAAATAGGGGACTATTATTCTGTGTTACAGGGAAAAATGCTGACAAAGTTTAGCTACACTGCAACATTAGGGGGGTGCCCCCAGGTATCGGTCTAGTAGGCTACCCCTGAAGGGGAGCCGTTGGGTGCTCAAACTATCTTAGTCGAATCCATGCGCATCGGAGGTCATCCATGATCATTGCCCTGGCCTCGCCTGGTATCGCCGCAACGCTTGAGGAGGGCTTAGACAAGATCAAGCGGTTCCTGTCCGAAGCTGCGGCCCAAGGCGCGGAGATCGTGTGTTTCCCGGAAGCCTATCTCCCCGGGCTGCGGGGACAGGATTTTGCCGTAGTGCCCTTTGAGCAGAGGCAGCAGGAACGGGTACTCCAGGCCGTGGCGCAGTGGGCGCGAACGTATGCCGTGGCCACTATCCTCGGGATGGAACGGCTCACGGAGGCGGGCCGGCAGATTGCCGCCTTTGTCATTGACGCCCGGGGCCAGATGCAGGGCTACCAAACCAAGAACCAACTCGACCCGACCGAAGATCAGTTCTATGTGCCCGGCACTACCCGGCGCCTCTTCGAGATCAACGGGACGAAGGTGGGCGTGGTGATTTGCCATGAGGGCTGGCGCTATCCTGAGACGGTGCGCTGGGCGGCGGTGCGAGGGGCCAAAATCGTCTTTCATCCCCACCACACGGGGAGTGATCAAGCAGGGGTCCGCCTGACGCAGTGGGGTGCGGCCAGCGGGCCTTACTACGAGCAGGCGATGAGGATGCGCAGCCTGGAGAACACGATCTACTTTGGCAGTGTCAATTATGCGTTGCGCTTCCAAGAATCAGCGACAAGTCTCATCGCCCCGTCCGGCCAGTGCCAGGCGTACTTACCCTATGGGCAGGAAGGCGTTCTGGTGCAGGCCATCAACGTCGAGGCAGCCACCGGTTTGCTAGCCACGCGCTACGCACCCGAGCGTTATCAAGAATTCACGATGGAGTGAGCGCCCAACACCGCATGCAGCCGACGCGGCTCCGCTGGCGCTCCGCGGCGCGGCTGAGGCTGGTCGTTAGGTCGCCCGCTCATCGTGTTCCATGCTGCATTCCCAACGAAAAGCAGAAGCGGATTGTCTCCCTGGTCGTGCCAGTGTGCCAAGACCATCAAGGAACTCAATAAAGAACCCGGAGTGCTTCTGCTTGCCTGAATGTCTTTACCTTGCCCGTCACTTTGTCGTCGCTTCAATGGCGTTGTCCTTCTTGGTGTTCAGGGGAAAGTCTGCATCACCGCTAGGTAGATTGTCCCATAGTAGTAGCGAGGCTTTCTCACCTGAACAGAGTTCTTTAGCTTTGCCTCCGCCCAGGCTAGGCGAAGTGCGGGACTAGCTCCTTTCCGTACAACTCGATCTGCGAACGGATCTCAGGCAGCGGGCAGGCTGGCCGTAACACGAACTTCACACACCCCGCTTCGACAAAGCTCTGGAGCTTCTCGACACATTCTTGCGGCGTTCCCACCACGCAACGTGCGGCGACGTCCTCGGGCGACATCGGTAAGCCACGCAGGAAAGGCGCGACGGTTTGCCAGGCGGCGTTCCGATCCTGGGCCACGTGCGTGAGCAGCAAGACGCCGGCCTCACGCGGATTCATTGGTCGGCCGTACGCTTCGCCAAATGCCAGGAGTTTGTCCATGTCGCGTTTGAATTCTTCAGGTGACGTCAGCGCCGGGAACCAACCGTCCCCCAAGCGCACCACCCGTTTCAAGATCGCGTCACTCTTGCCACCAATCCAAATGTCCAGAGAGCCTTTGCGTGGCTTGGGTTCGATCGTCACATCGTCAAAGTGATAGAACTGCCCGTGATGCGTCACGTGGGATTCGGTCCATAACTTACGAAGAATTTCGATGCCCTCGTCCAACCGCTTGCCCCGTTCCTGCGGAGGCACGCCGCAGGCCTCGAGATCGCGCACATCGCTGCCACTGCCCACCGCCATGATCATCCGTCCGCCGGAAATATAATCGAGCGTCGCGTAGGTCTTGGCGACTTGCACGGGATGGCGCGCTGGCAAAGTCAGCACGCTCGGTCCCATTTTGAGGTGCTTGGTACGAGCGGCGATCATGGCGAAGAGACAGGTAATATCGAGAGTAGGGTTGCGCGTGACGATATGGTCGGAGAGCCACAGCGAGTCGAGACCCACGGCTTCAGACGCTTCCGCATAGTTGCACAGCGCTTCAGGCTCAGGCAGTCCGTATTTCCACTGACCAAAACCAATGCCGATTTTGACACCGCTCATAAATCTTGTCTCCTCATTCAGATGTACTTTCTCTTTTTTTCTCCCTTTCCCACGCGGTGGAAGAGGGCTGGGGTGAAGGTCTTTCGTGGTCACACTCTTGCCGGAGGCCCCCTCACCCTGTCCCTCTCCCACAAGGGGAGAGGGAACTTGTACCCGGTCGCTGAGCATCACTGCATGCGCGAAAACGCCGCGGGCAGTACGATCTTATTAGTCTGACTGACGAGGAACTCTAGGGTCTTGGGTGGCCAAGCGGTCAGCTTTCGTGATTCGGCGCGCAGACGGTCGCGTTCGTCCATGTCCTTGTAGGCCCAGACGTGGACGAACTTGTTGAGCCCACCAATCTCACTGTACCAGCACGCCGCCAGCGGTGAGAGTTGCACCCGCTGAGGAATCGCGTCGGCCCACCGCTTGAGTACCTCGGGCATTGCTCCCGGCTGATACATATAACTGCGCATCTCGTAGACCGGGCCCAGTTTCTTGTTGCCCAGGGGTTCCATGAACGGTGCGGGAATAAAGATTTCCGATTCCATGTTCACGATGAACTCGCCGATCTTCGGTGGCCAATTGGGGTCTTTCGCCGCTTGACCGCGTAACTCGGTGCGCTGTTGCAGGTTCTCATAGGGCCAGACATGGATGATCTGATTCAGCGGCCCCAATTCGGTATGCCAGAACGCGCCCAAAGGGGAATACTTTTCCCGGTGTGCTATGACTTCGGCAAAACGCTTCTCACATTCTGGAATGCTACCGGGTTTGAGCTGATAGGTGCGAACTTCATAGATCATGGCAAACCTCCTTTGTACTTGTAGACGGTTGCACTCTAGCGCATTTCAAGGATAAAGGAAGAGATTCGGAGGACAATCCATGCAAACAGGGAAATTCCGCGGCTTTGAAGTCACGCTACACGATCCGGGCATCGCTTTGCTCACTTTCAATCAACCTGAACGCTTGAATGGGATGACCCACCACCTCAAGCGCGACCTGGTAGAAACCCTCCTGCAGGCACAGATGGATGATGCCATCCGGGTGGTCGTCTTTACCGGCTCTGGACGGGCCTTTTCTGCCGGTGATGATATCAGCGGCCGTCCGCTGGGCGACCGCGAGGCCCAGGCCTTGGTGCCTAACATTCCGTCTGGGCACAATAATCCGACTGGGACCTACAACGGGCTGCGTGGCCTTTCGCAGCCCGTCAATCTTGCCGTCCGTCATTTGGATAAGCTGACGATTGCCGCCCTCAACGGGGTCGCCATTCAGACTGGTTTCTCGCTGGCGCTGGCGTGTGACTTTCGTATCGCCTCCAGCGAAGCCCGGATGGGCAGCGCAACGTTACGCTTTGGTTTGCTCCAAGATGAGGGAGGACAGTATCTGTTGGTGCAACTGATGGGGGTGGCAAAAACTATGGACTTCCTGATGCGCAAGCGCATTGTGTCCGCGCCAGAAGCCCTGGCGCTTGGATTAGTGCACGAAGTCGTGGCGCCCGACGAATTGCTGAACCGTACGCTCGACCTCGCGCGTGAACTGGCGAACGGACCGCAGGCAGCTATGCGCATGCTCAAACGCTCGATCTACAATGCAGCGGAGATGACATTCACGCAGGCGTTAGATGAGATTGCGGCGAAAACCGCAGTGACGGATCATCATCCTGATGCAGCGGAAGGTATGACAGCGTTTCAAGAGAAGCGGACGCCGCGGTTTAACCGATGGCTAGAAACGAAATGATACCCACTGACGTTTCCTGGAATGACTTGCGCAAGTGCTGCGTTCGCCCTTCGACGTACTCAGGGCGAACGGTCATGATGGAATGGAAGAACCC
>JACQEL010000045.1 GCA_016200595.1 Deltaproteobacteria bacterium | reverse complement strand
TACCGTCGCAGGATCAAAGAGCACCAGATCGGCGTCCATCCCTGCTGCCACTCGTCCTTTAGTCTTGAGACCCAGGAAGTCTGCGAGGTCAGAGGTGATCCGCCTCACTCCTTCTTCAAGCGTGAGCACCTGCCGTTTATGCACCCACTCATGCAGGATGTAGGTCGGTACTCCTGCCTCGCAATGTTGGTCCACGTGCGCGCCGGCGTCTGACAGCCCAATGAGTACGTTGGGGAGTGTTAGCAATTTTCCCACCGCTTCAGGGTCAGAGTTAATGATCGACACGGTCACGCCGAACGCGGTCTTTTCCTCCACGGCGAGGTCAAGGAGCACATCGAGCGGATCCTGGTGTAACTCGGCGGCAATCTCCTGGAGACTCTTATTGAGGAACTGCTTGTTCTGCTCCGTCTCTACCCGTGTCACATGGAGACGGTCCCATTGGCCGCGGAACAGTAAGCCACGCCCGGCTTTGAGATCGTCACGGAATGCCTCACGGAATTGGGCGGAGCGATACAACGCAATTTGTTCCTCCACGGTGCGGTTAAACGCGCCTTTCCAGGACGGCAGCTCGGAGAACAAGAACGGATTGCGGAAAGTATAGAATTGCGTAACCGGGCGTGGATTCATCTGCGGCGGAATGCTCAACCCCTTCTCCATATATGGTTGCACGCGCGCCAGCATCTGCTCGCAGGTCCCCGGCATGTTGGGCATATGAATCAGCGCCAACCAGGTCACCGGTCTCTGGCTCTCCTGGGCAAGATGCAACAGGATATCCAGGTCTTCATCGCCCAACACTCCTGCCTGACGGAGGAGCGCCACCTCGATGACACCTGCCTTCAGTTCTCGCATCACCCGTCCTAAGGCGCTTAACTCTGCCTTGCTCACCAGGCGACTAGCCAGCGGCTTGCCCTGGTAGCCAATGTGCCGAGGAATGAGGCTTAAAGAGAAACGTCGTAGGGCATAGCCTCGACGTTGACCAAATCCCACGCCATCACCGTCCTCTCCGCCGGTCGGCACGGCGCCACGCCAACGCCGCAGTTGCCCATGAGCACCGTCGTGATGCCATGCCAACAGGAACTCGTCAGCAGTGGATCCCAGGAGATTTGCGCATCGTAGTGGGTATGGATGTCGATGAAACCCGGGGCAAGTACCAGACCATCGGCATTGATTTCCCGCCGGGCTGTTCCGGTGACCTTGCCTGTGGCAGCGATCTTGCCCCCGGTGATCGCGACCGTGCCACCATAGGCTGGTGCTCCAGTTCCATCACAAATTTTGGCGTTCTTGATGCAGGGCGTTGCTAGCGCCACGAGGTCTTACAGCGGTTTTCATCTGAGCGAGGAGACATACCATTTTCTCAGCCGTAGGCCGGGATAAGGCCGCAGGCCGTTCCCGGCGTGCTCGTCTAGGCCGGAAACGCTCCGCTTATTCCGGCCTACCTTAAAGTCCAGAACGAAAACACCGCCCTTTCCGGCAAGGCCCACCGCGTGCTACGACTGCATTCATCCAAGAAGAGGAGAAGGTCTATGGCAGCCACCGACCCCTATTGTATTACCACCGTGGAACAGCTCCGCGCGCGCATTGGGGAGCCCTCGCCCCTGGTGCCACACAAGCTCTGGCGCAGTTTGGAACCCGTCGCCATTGATTTCATCAACCGCTCACCGTTCCTCCTGTTGGCTACCTCCGATGCGGCCGGGAACCTCGACGTGTCGCCGAAAGGGGATGGGCCGGGCTTTGTCGTGGTGGAAGACCCCTCGACTTTACTGATTCCCGACCGTAAAGGAAACAAGCTGATCTTTGGGTTGCAGAACATTCTTGCTAATCCGCACGTCGGCATCATTTTCTTGATTCCCGGCACCGGGGAAACCTTGCGGGTGAACGGCACCGCCGAGTTGACCGCGGATCCCGCTGTCCTCGAAAAGCTCAGTGCGCGCGGACAGCCTGCGGCTGTCGCCATTCGCGTGACGGTGCAGGAGTGTTTCCTGCATTGCGCCAAGGCGTTCCTCCGTGCGCAACTCTGGCAGCCCGAGGGCTGGCCCCAACGGCAACCGATCTCCTTCGGCAAACTCCTCGCCTCGAAGGTCGGCGGCGATGACGCGATGGCCCATAAGATCGATCAGTTTGTCGAGGAGGATTACAAAACCAACCTGTGACCTCGTGGGACGGACGAATCCCGGTTTTGGTGCAACTTTTCACCGGAAGCGTGTTCCGCTATGCTTTACAAGGAGGAATCAACAATGAGCGCACAAGAAATTCACACTTTGGCTCAGCAATTCGTCGATGCCTTTAACAATAAGAACCTCAAGGCTGCTCTGGACATGCTCTCTGATGACTTGGAGGTCTTTGATCACGTGCCTTATCGGTTCGATAACAAGGCGCAATTCGCCACTTTTCTGGCTGGGGCGGTTGAGGGCATCGCCTCGATGAATTTTGGCTTTCGCCAACCCTCGTGCCGGGTGTTTAACGACAACACCGGGATTGTGAATGCTTACGATACGTTTACGGGAGTGACGAAGGATGGCAAGGTGCAGACCATCCACGGGCGGACCACTTTGGTTTTTGTCAAACAAAGTGGGCAGTGGAAGATCGTCAGTGCCCACTTCTCCCCTCTGCCGCATGCGCAATAAGGAGAGTGGCGGGAGGCTTTAGAGCGGATTTCAATAACCTGTACCAAGAAGGTTTGCACTTGAGTGCCCCCTGGGAGCGCGCCCATCTTGGGCGCTTTTCAGGCGGGCGGGACGCCCGCGCTCCCAGCAGGCGAGGACACAGCCAATTGAAAACTGCTGTAACGGAGATTTTCCCTTACTCGTGTCCTAAAAAAGTAGGGGCAATGCAGGCACTGCCCCTACGGGCGGGCGGGACGCTCGCACTCCTAGACAGATATATCAATCAGTGATGCCGTACACGCGCGCGGCGGTGTCGTGCACGATCTTGCGCCGCTCTTCCTCCGAGAGCCCGCTAAATGTCTCCTTGACGAACTCTTGCGACTTGGGCCAGATCGCCGCCGTGTGCGGATAGTCCGAGGACCACATGGCATTGTCCGCCGCATAGCGGTGGAGTCCATCGAGAAAGATCGGTTCATTAATGAAAGTCGCGTACACCTGGCGCTTGATGTATTCGCTGGGTTTGAGACTCAACTTGATGGAACTCGAGGCGCCGAGCCGCCCCCGCGCGAAATCCATCCGCCACATGAAGTAGGGCATCCACGCCACGTCATTCTCGGCTGAGACAATGGTGAGCTTGGGGAAGCGCTCCAACACGCCGCCCAGGACAAACACCGCGATCGACCGTTCCACCTCGTGGTGCAGCGTGGCAACCTGCAGGGCAAAATCCCCCTTGAGGAGATCGATGCCCATCCCCCTGCGGCCGGTCAGGATATGCAGGGAGAGCGGCGTATTGAGATCCTGCGCTGCCGCCCAGAACGGATCATAGTCCGTGTGGGTGTAGGGACGCTCGTCAGGCG
>JACQEL010000044.1 GCA_016200595.1 Deltaproteobacteria bacterium | reverse complement strand
GCGTCAGGGTAATCGCATACTTGGGCCGAGGGCCGGGCATCTCAAGAGTCCTCCTACTTTGGCAAAAGTTAGCAAGACTCTCGTATGTCAGGCCTTCTCTCATTGCAAACCCGCTACGTATTTCGTGCGCTGTGTACTAAGGCCATGTGTTACCCATGTCTCCGCACACTTGTCACCCATGTCTCCGGTCTATACACTGGGGGCTCAGGAGGGGCGAAGCGCGGCTTCGTCCGTTGAAAGCGGGAGCGTGGCTCCCGCACTCCAAAGAGGGAGAGCACAAATTCTAGACATGAGCCAAGATACTTAGCTTGGACGCAAAGGACTTCGGAGAGAGAGGTCATCATGCACTGCGCAAGCTGTGGCTCGGAAAATCCTGAGGGGGCGAAGTTCTGTATCGAGTGCGCTGCTCCCCTCGGGAAGTGCTGTCCGAACTGTAGGAGAGAAAATCTCCCGCGAGCCAAGTTTTGCAGTGAATGTGCCACGCTGCTCACGGCTGAAGTCCCAAGTCCAAAGTCTCAAGTCCAAAGTCCAGAAGAGTCCGGAGTCGAGAAGAGTCTAGAGTCCAGAGTCCAGGATTTAGGGTCCGGACAGGATACAGCAGAACGTCGGCAGTTGACGGTGATGTTCTGTGATCTGGTAGGCTCGACTCCGCTGGCGGAGCAGCTTGACCCAGAAGAGTTGCGCGAGGTAATACGCGCCTACCAGGAGGCTTGTGCTGAGGTCATCAGCCGCTTTGAAGGATATATAGCGCGATACGTTGGTGATGCCCTGCTCGTGTACTTTGGCTATCCGGTAGCCCATGAAGATGATGCTCAGCGGGCCGTGCGCGCAGGGTTGGGCATTGTCGGGGCAATGTATAAAATGCTCCTACCGAACCTGCGGTTACAGCAACTCCTACAGGTGCGCATTGGGATTCACTCGGGTCTGGTCGTCGTGGGCGAGATGGGAAGTCGGGACTATCGAGAAGCAATGGCGCTGGGTGAAACTCCCAATGTGGCGGCACGACTACAAGGACTCGCCGAGCCCAATGCCGTGGTTGTCAGCGCGGCTACGCAACGGTTGATCGAGGGATTTTTCGAGCACCAAGACCTTGGTCCGCAAACCTTGAAAGGGGTTTCCGCTCCGGTGCGGGTGTTTCGCATCATGGGCGAGAGCCAAGCCCGCAGCCGCCTGGAAGTAGCTGCTACCACCGGGCTCACTCCGTTGGTCGGACGGGAGGAAGAAGTCGGGCTTCTTTTGCAGCGCTGGGAGCGGGTAAAAGAAGGACAGGGCCAGGTGGTCTTGCTCAGCGGAGAAGCGGGCATTGGCAAATCCCGGTTGCTGCAGGTGCTACAAGAGCGGATCGCCAGCGATGCCTCTGCCAGAGTGGAGTGCCGCTGTTCGCCGTATTACCAGAACACTGCCTTGTATCCGGTGATCGATCTGCTGCAACGAGTGTTAGGATTTCAGAGAGAAGACAACCCCGAGGAAAAACTCCACAAGCTAGAGGAGATGTTAGAGCGTAGGGGCGAGTCTGAGACCCGCTCCTACCTTTCGCTGCAAGAAGCGGTGCCCCTGTTTGCCTCTCTGTTGTCCCTCCCGCTGCCCACCGATCTTTACCCTCCGCTCACGCTCACCCCGCAGAAGCAAAAAGAGAAAACCCAACAAGCCCTGTTGGCGTGGCTGCTGCAGGAAGCGGAGCGCCAGCCGGTGCGCTTCGACGTGGAAGACCTACACTGGGCCGATCCTTCTACATTGGAATTTCTTGGCTTATTGATTGACCAAGCTCCCACGACCCGCTTGCTCATCGTGCTGACCTTTCGCCCGGAGTTTCTCCCGCTTTGGCCGCCACACTCGCACGTGACCCCGATCACGCTCAGTCGCTTGGGCCGCACCCAAACGGAGGTCATGATCGAGCGGGTCACCGGCGGCAAGATGCTGCCAGCCGAGATGCTCCAACAGATAGTAAGCAAGACTGATGGGGTGCCGCTATTCATCGAAGAGTTGACCAAGATGGTGCTGGAGTCTGGTCTCGAAGGAGAGGCGCCCAGCCGGTCGGCCCTACCGCTGGGAATCCCTGCCACACTGCAAGACGCGCTGATGGCCCGGCTTGATCGACTGACCACGGCCAAGGAGGTAGCGCAATTGGGAGCTACTCTCGGGCGGGAGTTTTCCTATGAGTTGCTCCAGGCTATTGCGCTAGTAGACGAAGCGAGGTTGCAGCAAGCCTTGGCTAAATTGGTAGAGGCTGAGGTACTCTACCGGAGAGGGCTACCACCCCAGGCACGCTATCTCTTCAAGCATGCCTTGATTCAGGATACCGCCTATCAGTCATTGCTTAAGAGCAAACGGCAGCAGTATCACAGACAGATTGCTCAAGTATTGGAAGGGCGTTTCTCGGAGATTAGAGACACCCAACCTGAGTTACTGGCGCATCATTACACGGAGGCAGGGCTCGTCGCGGAAGCCATTCCTTATTGGCAGCAGGCAGGCCAAAGAGCCGCCCAGCACTCAGCCAACCTAGAAGCGATCAGCCACCTCACCAAAGGGCTGGAACTGCTGAAGACTCTGCCTGATACCCCCGAGCGTGCCCAACAAGAACTTACTCTACAACTTGCTCAGGGCGCTCCGCTGATGGCCACCAAAGGCTATGCAGCGCCGGAAATGGAAAAAGCCTACACTCGGGCGCTAGAGTTGTGCCGACAGCTGGGGGAAACTCCTCAGCTCTTCCCCATCCTATTTGGGCTAACGGCTTTTCGTGTCGTACGAGCAGAGTTCCAGACCGCCCGGGAACTAGGGGAACAACTCCTGCGGCTCGCCCAGAGCGTACAAGACCCGGCTCTGCTCGTGCCCGCCTCCCATGCCTTGGGGCAGACCTTGTATTTCCTAGGAGAATTAGTTCCAGCCCAAGAATATTTAGAACGTGGAATTGCTGTTTATGACCCTCAGAAGCATCGCGCTCTGGCCGCTTTCTATGGGACGGACCCCGGGGCGCATTGTCTATGTTTTGCAGCCTATGTCCTCTGGCATCTTGGCTATCCGGACCAAGCCCTGAAGAGAATCCACGAGGCGCTTCACTTGGCCCAGGAGTTTTCCCACCCCTTCAACCTGGCTTTTATCTTGTCCAGCGTTGGCGCAACCTATCGGTACCTCCGCGAGGTACCGATAGCCCAAGAGTGGGCGGAGACGACCATTGCCCTTTGCACCGAGCAGGGATTCGCGCTCCTCTTGGCGATCGCGACGATCCTACGGGGCTGGGCGTTGACTGAGCAGGGACAAATCGAGGAAGGCATTACACAACTACGCCAGGGCGTGAGCGCCCACCAAGCTTCGGGGGCAGTGATGGGCCGGGCATATTATCTGGCTCTATTGGCCGAGGCGTATGGAAAAGCGGGGCAGGCAGAAGAAGGGTTGACTCTGCTAGCTGAGGCGTTGGATCTGGTCAACAAAACTGGAGGGCGTATGTCCGAGGCGGAGCTGCTTCGGCTCAAGGGCGAGCTGACGCTTCAGTCTAGTGCCCAGAATCCAGAGTCCAAAGTCAAAGAAGTAGAAGAATGTTTTCAGAAAGCCGTTGAAGTTGCCCGCCAGCAGCAAGCGAAGTCGCTGGAGCTGCGGGCTGCGATGAGTTTGAGCCGGCTGTGGCAGAGCCAGGGCAAGCGGGAAGAAGCTCGGCAGATGTTGGTGGAGATCTACAACTGGTTCTCTGAGGGGTTTGACACGGCGGATCTGCAAGAGGCCAAGGCGCTGCTGGAGGAGCTCACACGGTAGAAAGCGCTCCGTGTTTGGGGAAGAAGCCAGTGCCACAGTCGCAGAAACTGGTTCGTCTGTCGGGGCACGCTAGAGGCCGACTTCGAGGTCGGGGCGGAACTGAGGAAGAAGTCATTGAGGCGATTCGGACAGAAACGTGGCAGCCAGCCGAGGCGGGACGACTTGAGTGCCGGAAGGACTTTGTCTTCAATGCCGAATGGAATGGGAAGCACTACACAACCAAACAAGTTCGCCCTATCTTCGTAGACGAACCGGATGAGATCGTCGTAGTGACTGCCTACGTCTACTATTTCTGAAGGAGCCAGTGATGAAGATTACCTACGACCGGGAAGTGGACGCACTCTACATCCAATTCAAAGAGACCACGGTGACGACCAAACACCTAGCGGAAGGGATCGCTGCGGATTATGACGCTGACGGGCGCTTGGCGGGTATCGAGGTTCTCGATGCTATGAAACGTCTAGGCGATCCGTCCGTCTTCAAACAGGTCATTCTTGAAGATATAGCGCTGGGACAGTCCTGAAGAAAAAGACAAAAGATTTCTTGACGTTCAGGTGCAACAATGAGCACAGCAAACTGGCCCCCCGGCCCGCGCATCTACAATCTCTTTCCTCTGCTTGCTGGACCGCTACCACAGTGGACTCCCCATCTGGAACGGGCACAGCGCTTGGGGTTCAATTGGATCTTTATCAATTCTTTCCATTACTCCGGTTACTCGGGCAGCCTCTATTCCATCAAGGACTACTACTCCATCGACCCGCGCCTGATTGACCCTCAAGCCGGTTCTCCAACGGCCCAGCTCGAACTGCTGATCCAGACAGCTACACGGCTAGGCTTCAAGCTGATGATGGATCTGGTCATCAACCACACCGCCTTTGACTCTCCCTTAGTGACCGAGCATCCAGCCTGGTATAAGCGCGGAACTAACGGTAAGCCTCTCCGCCCCAGTGCCAAAGAAGGGAATCGCCAGGTGGTCTGGGGTGACCTCGTGGAGGTCGATAACGCCAACAGTCCGGACCGTGACAATCTCTGGCAATATTGGCTGAAGCTCGTCGAACATTACGCCTCCCTGGGATTCAGCGCCTTTCGTTGCGATGCGGCGTACAAGGTGCCAGCGGCGCTCTGGCAGTTCTTGTTTAGCCGAGTCAAAAACTCATATCCTGACACTCTCTTTTTTGCTGAATCGCTTGGCTGTCCCATCGAAGACACGGTCCGGTTGGCTCGCTCAGGATTCAATTTCATTTTCAACAGCTCGAAATGGTGGGATTTCGTCGAACCGTGGTGCCTCAGCCAATATCGTCAGACGGCTCCCTTCGTGCCTTCAGTCAGCTTTGCCGAATCGCATGATACTGAGCGTCTCGCGGAGGAACTGCGTGGTGATCTAGCCGCCGTCAAGTCGCGATACGCTTTCTCGGCCCTGTTTTCTACTGGCGTGATGATGCCGATCGGCTTGGAGTACGGCTTCCGCCGCCGTCTCAACGTGGTCGATACCCAGCCCCAAGACTGGGAAACCCCGCAGTGGGATCTCAGCGATTTCATCGCTGCCGTCAACCGGCTGAAAATGTCCCATCGGGCCTTTAACGAGGAGGGACCGATTGATCCAGTTGATGTTGGCAACCCGCGCGTTAGTGTTTTGGTGAAATCGTCTGTGGATCGCAAAGAAAAAGCAATCCTACTGCTCAACCGAGACAGACAGCAGCCGCAGTCGTGCCTCTTAGGTGGCATTACCCCGCTGCTCCAGGGCACAACTCAGGTGCAGGATGTTTCTCCGGAGGAGCGTCTCCAGCACACGCCGGATTTCCAGCAGTGTCAGCTTAAACCTTCGGGGATTAATGTGATTTATGCTCGTTAGCAGTAAGCGGTCAGCATTCAGCTCTCAGCCAAAACAACACGGGACACGAAACCGTCCGCTAAGGCCAATAGGAAGAGGTATAAAACCTAGCCTTTGTCCTTGTCTGGCTGACAGCTGACAGCTGATGGCTGATAGCTGTCCTTGTCCGGCTGAATGCTTAGAGGAACAGAACTATGGACGTATGGCTTGGGCAGTCCTATCCACTCGGTGCCACCTGGGATGGAAGCGGAGTGAATTTCTCGCTCTTTTCGCAGAACTCCACCAAGGTCGAACTGTGCCTGTTTGATGGACCGGACGGCAATCGGGAAATTGCCCACATTCGCCTGCCTGAGCACACCGACCAGGTCTGGCATGTCTACTTGCCGGGCATCCGTCCCGGGCAGCTCTATGGTTACCGTGTCTATGGTCCCTATGAGCCACAGGCCGGCCACCGCTTTAACCCGGCAAAATTACTGCTCGATCCATACGCCAAGGCCATTGCTGGCACCATCCGCTGGAGTGATGCGCTGTTCGGGTACACGGTCGGGCATGCGGACGCCGACTTATCGTGCGACGAGCGCGACAGCGCCGGCGGACTGCCCAAATGCGTGGTCGTGGATTCCCTGTTCAATTGGGGGAACGATGCGCACCCGCGTACGCCCTGGCACAAGACCTTGATCTATGAACTCCACCTCAAAGGGTTTACCGCTCGCCACCCAGACGTGCCCCAACAGATGCGCGGGACGTATGCGAGCTTGACCTGTCCGGAAGTGATCGACTACCTCCACTCGCTGGGAATTACCGCAGTGGAGCTGATGCCCGTCCACCAGTTTGTGACAGACAAATATCTCCTCGATAAAGGGCTGACCAACTACTGGGGGTACAATTCGATTGGCTTCTTCGCCCCGGAGGCACGCTATGCCAGTAGCGGCACCCAGGGGCAGCAGGTGGCCGAATTCAAGACCATGGTCAAGGTGCTGCACAGTGAAGGCATCGAGGTGATCCTCGACGTGGTCTACAACCATACCGGCGAGGGAAACCACTTGGGGCCAACCCTGTGCTTCCGCGGGATCGACAATGCCGCCTATTACCGTCTGGTCGCAGACGACCAACGTTACTATATGGACTACACCGGCTGCGGGAATACGCTGGATATGACGCACCCCCGCACCCTCCAACTCATTATGGACAGCCTCCGTTACTGGGTGCTGGAGATGCATGTGGATGGATTTCGCTTCGACCTGGCCGCGGCGTTGGCGCGAGAACTCCACGCGGTAGACCGGCTGGGCGCGTTCTTTGATATTATTCACCAGGACCCGGTGTTGTCCCGGGTGAAATTAATCGCCGAACCCTGGGATCTGGGTGAGGGAGGATACCAGGTCGGTAACTTTCCGGTGCTATGGGTCGAATGGAATGCCGAGTACCGCGATACGGTACGGCGCTTCTGGAAAGGCGACGGCGGGTTGGTCGGCGGGCTGGCCTACCGCTTGACCGGCAGCAGCGATCTGTATGGCTGGAGCGGTCGGCGGCCCTATGCCAGCATCAATTTTATTACCGCTCACGATGGCTTTACCTTGGCCGATCTGGTGAGCTACAACGAGAAACACAATGAGGCCAACGGCGAAGAGAATCATGACGGCCATAATCATAATTTGAGCTGGAATTGTGGCGGAGAGGGATCGACTGACGATCCGGCGGTTCTGGCCTTGCGCATCCGACAGCAGCGCAATTTCCTGGCGACCCTGTTCCTTTCTCAAGGGGTGCCGATGCTGCAAGCTGGTGATGAATTTGGTCGCACTCAGCAGGGGAATAACAATGCCTATTGTCAGGACAGCAAAATTTCTTGGCTCGACTGGCATCTGGATCGACCACAGCAGCAATTACTGGAGTTCACCCGACTGCTAGCCCGACTTTTTCATCAGCATCCGGTCTTGCGGAGGCGCAAATTTTTTCAGGGGCGGCCAATCCGCGGTGGTTCCTCGGTCAAAGATTTGGTATGGCTCCGGCCGGATGGTCAGGAGATGACCGACGAGGACTGGGCCACCTGGCATTCTCGCTGCCTGGGCCTGCAGCTGGCCGGAGATGCGATTGATGAACTGGATGTCCGCGGGAAGCGCATCATCGATCAGACCCTGTTGATTCTCTTAAATGCCCACTTCGAGCCTATTCCTTTTATCCTGCCGGTCCATCAAGCTCATCTGCACTGGCAGGAAATAGTCAACACCAAAGAAGCGACCGGCAGACGGCAGCATCCTCTATTGCCCGGAGGCGCGGCATACGAATTGGAAGCGCGCTCCCTAGCACTGCTGCGGTTGTATAGGGTAGAAGAAGTGGCAGGTGAGGATGAGATGGGAGTCGCTAATGATTGATGAAGCATAGGGTGCATAGCAAATTCTGGCGGGCATGCGGCTGGCTGTGTTCGTGCTTCGACAGGCTCAGCACGAACGGTAAAGGTCGCACCAACTGCAAGCCTCCCCCCGTTCGCCCTGAGCTTGTCGAAGGGGGAACGGCAGAGGTATCGTGTTCTCTCAACTAAGTTGCCATCAAATGATATATACCCTGAAGCTTGCGAGGAATTGACTCCGCTGCGCCTGCGTGGTACCCCGGCCACGTTCGGTACGCTCAGCGACCGGCAAGCGTGCTAGTCTCAACCCGGCTAAAGTAAGGAGGAGCAGTACATGTTTACTCGTTTGTTCTACGGAACGATTCAGCCAGGGAAAGCGGATGAAGCGTGGCAAATACTAAGCGATTTTGCGCAGCGGGTGAAGCAGCAGAAAGGTTGTGTGCTCAATCAAGTTTTGCAGAACGGGGACGAAATTGTTGGGATTACTAGTTGGGCAACCAAGGAGGATTTAGGGGCATACGCTGATAGCGAATTAGCCCGAGAACTTTTCACGCGCATCACTCCCCTGTTCATGGGGAGACCGACCGCGCGCAGTTACGAGGTCAAGCTCAACCTGTGGGAGCAGACGGCCACGAAACCAGCCTGAGGAGGTGGATTATGTTTCAGCTCACTAAGGTATGGATCGACCAAGAGCCTGGTATCGGCATGGTTGAGATTCGTTATCTCTGGTCTCCTGCCGGAGAACCGGCGCGGTGGGAAGGGCAGGAAGAAAGCGAAGTGATGGCCATAGTGCCGGGCTCTACGCCACGCGCGCGTCAGGCCGTGCTGGAGATTCCGCGCTATCTCAACGATAAGGACGCTTATCAACTGCACTATCGCTTCGTCGTGGTGAGAAATGGCAGGGAAGAGTTTTCCCCCATCTATACCGAGGAGGTCGTTGCCCGAGAAGTTCCTTACGTGGATAGCGAGGGAAGGATCACCGAGGTGCGTTTACTCTGGGGCGTAGAGGGTTGGACCGCGCCCAACTGGACGCAAGCCCGACTGCAAGGCTTGCAGCTGCAGATGATTCCCACCCGACCGGGTCACGATATTGAAGGAGAGGGGATCGCTGATGATGCGTTCTACGAATTGATCCAAACCGTGCCGCTGCCTCGTCGCTATGTTGCCAAAGTATGGGGACCGCGTGGAACGACTGTGGAGTACGCTTACCAACTCTTGCGCACCAATTCGCCGCTGCCCGAAGATGACTTCGAGCGGTGGGATAATAACGAGACGCAGAATTATCGCGTGGTGCTAGAATGAAGGAATGAGATGGGGTAGAGACGAGTAGTCTGTCACGGTGATTTTGATGGATGTCATTATGAAGCCAACTGAGAGCGACCCGGAACGCGGCTCCCGTTCGGTACTCCTTGATCGGCGGTTTCTCACTTGCCGTGAGTGCGGATGGGTACACTATGTCATGACCGCTGAAGAGAAGGCCGCCAGTGACCGGCTGCTTGAGCGGTATCAGCTGAGCGCTACCGAGCGGCATCTGTATGAGTCGGCCTTTCGTCAATGTCTGCGCTGTGAGTCGCCGGCGAGCGCGTTCGCGGCGGCTCAGGAACCGGACCTGGCGCGGGCCGCCGGCCACATCGTCACGCCGGTTTTTGTCGAAGCAGAGGTGGGCACTCACTAGAACTGAGAGCCAGTGCCCCTCCCCCTAATCGGCAAGAACGGACTATCTATGAGAATTCCCGTTCAGACCAAACAAGCGCCGGGCGTTGTCTCCTAACACTAAGCGGGCGGCTTGCGGGCTGAGCGAACGAATGAGAGGCACCAAACCTTCATTGTAGGTTTCGTGCCCTTCGATATTGGGTGGGTGACGGCAATAATGATGGGGGCCATCTACTGAGGCATCAGACCCGAACAGCACCCGCTCCGAGCCGGCTTCTTCAACCAGGCGTAAGACTTCACGCCAGCGACACCAGGAGGTTTCTAGATACAGGTTCGGCTGCTCGTGGACGTGTTGCGACGCCCGGCGGCGTCCCTCCTGTGGGCCTAAGTAAGTATGATAGAGAATGACCGGTACCGTAGGAAAACGTTCGGCCAAGCGACGAATGTGATCAGGATCAGCCTCTCCCGGGGCACTATGGCAAGCGACTGGGCAGCCGACTTCGGCAGCGATCTCCAGGTACTGATCGAGGTCAGGATCGTCAGCCCGATAGTCATCGACGGTAGGATGCAGTTTGATACCGATGAAACCAGCCGCCAAGCGTGTACGAACCTCTTTCAAGGAGGTCTCGCCAGGTCTTACCCACACTAACGGGAAGAGCCCGGTGGTGGACCAGTCGATACGATCGAGTGCTCTGTTTTCGAACCACGAGACGATTCCGTGGCTGATCCCGGCTGACGCCATCGCGACCCGCAGGCTCGTAATACCAAGCTCACCAGAGCCCCGTCCACTGACGTGCAGGTGTGAATCGAGGGAATCGAACTGGATCCACAGTCGATAATCAGCGTCTTGGTTATTATCCCATTGACTCCCATCGGTGACCACACAATCCAATGAGATGTGAGGAGCGAGTTCGAGCGGCTCAGTCAGCGCTAAGCCAGACTCGATCTGCTCTAATTTGGTCTCTTGGATTGGCTCTTGCCAGCCGTCGAAACCGTAATGGAGCCGTAGGTTCGGTCCAGAGAGTGGTCCACGATAGGCAACCCGCAGTTGGGTGCCGCCGTTCATTCCCGTCCTTACCCAGCTAATCGTTTGCTTTTGCGTCTGTATCATGCCCCTCTTCCTTTAGCAAACAACATTGGCAAACAATATGCCTCACTCCCCATAACCTTCCGTAAGATGCACAAGAACGGGAAAAAGTGTCGTTACCCTTTGAATTCTTTCACCTTAGCAGAGGTGGCGGTAAGAGGGGAGGAGCGAGCGCTGCCGTCCATTGCGGGGACAGTAGGCTCCACATTTGCGTCGGTGACGATTTCCTCGGTGTACAACGGGGAATAGCGTCGATGCCCATCCTGGAAGATCTCGAAATAGTGGTGCAAGAGGTAGTGGCTGGTGAGAGTGCCACTCTGTGGGTCCACAATGCGTCGAAGCAGTTTGAGAATCTT
>JACQEL010000581.1 GCA_016200595.1 Deltaproteobacteria bacterium | reverse complement strand
CCTCGCTTGCGCTGGAACCACTTCACCACTGTGGTATTGCACGGGATGTAAGCGGTACTCATGCCGAGAGCGGCAATGAGTCCGTAGCAGACATAGAGCTGCCACACCGCCGACATCTGGCTGGTGGCGATGATTCCACCCCCGAGCAATGCGCCGCCAGCCGCGATCACCGAACGCGGTCCACGACTGTCAGTGAGCCGGCCGCTCATCCAGCTACAGCCGGTATAGACCATGGTATACAAGGAAAACGCGCCGGCCAGACTAGCCCGTTGCCAGCCCAAGTCATCAAGCATCGCCGGCAAAAAGACGCCGAACGAGTACTGCACCCCATAGGTGAGAAAGAGTACCAGAAACGCACAGGCAGTGACGATCCAACCGTAAAAGAGCGTCCGTGGAGGGTGCATGGCGAAGCCTTGCATGGCGGTGAACCACCGCACTTATCGAGCAACGGGGGCTAACAGAGCTTTAGTTCTCTTTGTAGGGTGGGCACTGCCCACCTGTAGAGACGCCCCGACGGGGCGTCTCTGCGTTGCGGCGAGGGTTGATGTTGCAGTTTCAAGGTCCTACGCGACAAAGATTGCCAAACCCTTACAGCCCGGCGAGTTTACTGATTGTAGCTCGGCTGCAACACCAGCTGTGGTGTGACCGTGACTTCCCGCTTCTTCGCTGAAGGCAACGTCAGTGCCAACAAAGCCGCGATGAGCCCCGTACCCGTGCTGGTGAGGAATGGCCAGGCGTAACTGCCAAAATGGGTGTACATCACGCCACCCATGAGTCCACCTGATCCCATGCCGAGGGAGGCGATCATAAAGAACGCGCCGAGGATAGTGCCGATCGACCGGATGCCAAAGTATTCGCGGAAAAGCATGGCATAGACCGGCATTGGTCCGCCGTAGCCGAAGCCGAAGAGGACTGCCCAGGTAAAGAAAGTAGGAACCGTATGGGCCTCAAGGAAGAGAGGGATCATGATGGCTTGCAGCCCCAAGAATCCAGCGATTGCCCATTTCGCGCCGATCCGGTCTGCCAATAGACCATTAACGATTTTTCCTATCATTCCGCAAATCGCCATAGTGGCCGAGACCTGAGCAGCTATCGTGGTAGTCAAGCCAACATCAGTCATGTGGTTAATACCGTGCAATAAAATGCACGAGTGACAGGTACAACAACCCAGGACCATGAGGTTCAGAGTCCAGAAGGCTCGCGTTCGCATGGCTTCACTCAAAGTCATGCCGGGCAATAGTGAGTGTGATACTGGGTGAGAAGCTCCTCCGCCAGAAAGCGAAGGCCGCCCCGGGGCTCTGCTACTCGTGGAATGATCTCGCATGAGCAAGGCCATCGGGATGATGAGGAGAGCGCCAACGCCAAGCCACAGGTACGCTCCCCGCCAGCCATAGTGTGCCAACAGGAAGACCGACAGGGGTGCAAAAACCGCAGGCCCAACATTCTGTGACTGAGCCAACGCCAGAGCTAAGCCTTGGTTACGCGTAAACCACTTCGTCACCAAAGCCATCAGAGGAACACCGGCCGCTGCTCGACCGATCGCGAGGAGAATTCCAAAGTACAGGTACAACTGCCACAGGGATTGAATCTGGCTTAGGAGCAGGGTACCGGCGATGAAGATGAGACCCCCCATGATCATGATCCGTCGGGAGCCAAAGCGATCGCTGAGGATGCCAAACAGGAGTGTTCCCAAGCCAAACGCGATCCAGTTGACCATTGAGGCAACTGAAATCGTGCCACGATCCCAGTTAAACTGCTCAGAGATTGGCTTGAACATCACGCCGAACGAGTCAACCACTCCGAACATGATGAGGCTTAAGACCAGGCCAGCAAAGACGATCACCCAGCCGTAAAAGAATCCGCCCCGTTGTTCTTCCATCTGCCCTCCTTAGGCAATCCCTCTCGTCAGTACATAGGTGGTATCATCTCGGTGGCAGATAAGTCTAGCGAGGTTTAGAACTTCTAACGGAACGAAAAGTAGACTCCAGAACCGAATGTTCTGGGTGCCTACCTGCGTGGGTATGAATTGCTAGGCTGTCAGACAGTCGGCTTGCGCCTGGCCTGCTCCGGTGGCCAAAGAGTAATTCTAATTCGTGCTTCGTGCTTCATGCTGAGAACGTGATGACCAACAAGGGAGCGGAACGGATCAAGTGTGAGACCTCAGAGCAGTTTTTCACTCAGGTATGTCCTTTGCTGGGAGCGCGGGCGTCCCGCCCGCTTTGAAAGGCGACCAAGATGGTCGCGCTCCCAGGACGCATCCAAGCGCAAATCGTTGTAGTGGGCGCGATGTGGCGGCTCCACCACTATATCCTCACCCTCATCGAACAGATTCCGGATTGAGGAGAGTGTTATGACGAATATGGAAATCTTTGCGGCTATCATCGGGGCAGGGATTCTCCTCGCTCTTGGCATAGGCTTTTGGGGACTGACGCGTCACTGAGTTCGTCTTAGAAGAGACCTTGGCGACGCACCAGACGTGCGCACAGCGCACGCTACCCCGATTGTGTCCCAATGTCAGGTATTGCGATTTAGTCTGTCGCCCGATCTAACTGAAGGTTGTTCCCTTACGATCAACAATACCGTTCCTACATTTCCTTGACTTGTAACCGTTCCGCGAGGTTCAGGTCCGCGAAAATCTGCCTCAGTTCTAGCTGGAGTGCCGCAGCAGCATCCGTGTCGAGACCCAAAGTAAAGTCTAGTCCTATCTGGAGTTCCGAGCCGGCTTTCAGCTTAGGCAGGAGTTTCGTGCCCAGTCGGTTCCAGATCTCGGGAGGGATGGTTCCTGTAATCCGCAGCGTTTTCTTGCCAGGATCGACCGTGGCAACGGTTCCAGCCTCAGATTTGGAGAACAGGTCTTCCGGCGTTACCGAGGAAATAGTCGCCACCCCTTCAGTGCCATCGCTTGGCGTTGCCGCTACGACCACAGATACGGTTTCGGGTCTCAGCTTCAGAGCTTTAGCTTTCGCCTTGGTCAGAAGGTAGACATCCGCGTCAAAGGCTACCTCTTCTGGCGGCAGCAGCTCGGAGAACCAGACACGTGCATATTCGCCGCCCGGCTGCTGGCCCGACGCGAGGCCAAAGTCGCCACGCAACACGAAGTCAGGGAGCTTGCTGCGGAGATAGGCGTCTGGGTCCAGGAGCCGCTCCATCGCTCCGGTCAGGAATGCCTGACGCAAGCTCGCGAGCGGCCACGCCCCAGACTCCTTGAACGCCGGGGGCCACCTGCGCTCAAGGTAGCTCGCCCCGGGAGACTCGTTGAGCAGCGCCTGGGATTTCAGCGCTGTAACGACACGGCCGCAGAGAGTCTCCGACGCGTTTGCATGTCCAGCTCCTAAATCGATGATCTTCAGGCCGTCCCTCTCCTGATTGTCAGCCAACAGCGCGAACCGATAGCTCGCCCAAACCTCATCCTTGGCAGCTTCCTCAGCGTCGCGGACTTTGGTCGTAATTTCAGTGCGGTCCGCACGATCAAAGTCACCACCTAGTGTCCCGTCGTTGATCTCCTTCTCGACTCGCTTCCACGCAAGCCACGTCTCTATCTTTTCCTTAAGATCGCGCCCAGGTTTGCGTATGCACCACACCAAGGCACCGGGATACAGACGCGGCGACTTGCCGCGTTGCTTCGTCCATTCGGCAATTTTGTGGCGCAGGCTTCCAGCCTGCGATGACGGACCAGCGGCCTGTTCCACCTCCCACTCGGATTCGGGATCCAAGACGGCGAGGGTCAACTTCGGAGTATCTTGGACTGCACCGCCGTCCTCTGGGAACGGTATCAGCGGCAATGCGGCGCCACGCTCGAACTCTTTTTTCACCAGCGTTTGGGCCGCTTTCTTTACTTCGTCATCGTCCAGGGAAGCACGACGGTCACTGACGACCTTCTTGAGGGTTGGGTTGAAGCCAAAGCGAAAGCCATCAGAGCCGGCCCTGCGGATATAGAAACCCTTTGTTTCGAGGGCCACAGCCGCATTATCGATCGAGGTTGTGTCTACCTCGGGCTCACCTAGAGCGAACCGCAGTTCTGGCAGGTGTGCAACCTTGTCTCCCTGTCCTCCGGAAGACTCAAAGAGGATAGTAGCTCCGACCCGCCGGTGAATATCTTTGAGTGCCCCCTTGCTGTCGGCATCAAGCGCACGCGCGTGACTCTGTGCTCCGGCGATATCCGCATCAATGGCCGCGGCCAGGCGAGGCTCACCGAGCTGGCCCAAGATGACCGCTCGGAACTCAGAAACTTCGAGTGGAGCCGAACCCAGAGTGATAAGCGGCTCGCGTCGAGCTCTCTGGTAGCCGTCGCGATAGGCCCAGGCAATCCACTGCGCCAGCATGGCCAGGGTGCCACGGGTCTGCTGGAACTGACGCAGAGCTTGCCACTTCCTTTGGAAGACCGATAACGTAGCCGGATGAAACGGGTAACATGCCTCGAAGCGGGTGCGCAGAAATTCTCGTGCCTTAGCCTCCGTTGAGGCCGTGTCCACAGCGGTCCACTCGGGTGGAAGCTGGGCGCGCCGTTCGAAGCACCAGTCAGCATAGGTCCGGGCGACCGCTTTTCGCATAGTGTCCCGCCCGATGTCGTCAAAGAGGCGTCGCCGGATGACTTCGCTGATCTCCGTTTCGTCGTTAGCGATCAGATCCTTCGCCACGCGGCGGACGACCTTGGTGATCTTTTCCTGCCAGGTGAGGTCCCAGTCGGTCATCTCGACTTGGCTGCGCGGGAGGCTAATCACCGCTGCGCCGCAACTCGTGCCCGTCATGGCGACGGTGAGGTTCTGCAGGAAGGCGTGGAAGCTCTCGGCCATGCTGCGATGGCGGTTGAGGAAGTTGAGCACCTCATCGAACAAAAGCAGCACCGACCCGCCCGCCGCCTGGACGAGGCGGCCGATGGACTCAGTCCCCGGGGGTGTAGTCTTTGCCGCTGTTCCCAGCGCGGCCACGCCTGCGTCACCGGCGAGCCGGCGCGCGATGTCGAGCCAGGGAGTCTCATGACCTTCCTGTGGGTCCCAAGCATTGCCAACGAAAACAGCGACCTTGGCTCTCGGAATCTCGGAGAGCCCGGCCTCGTGTACAAGATTGGCGACCCCTTCATGGTCTGAGATCTGCTTGCCATGTTGCACAAGGTGGTAGAGTGAAGCGAGCGTGTGCGTCTTCCCGCCGCCGAACTGGGTAATGAGCGTAAGAACAGGCGCTGAGTTTTCGGTCTTCCCAGCCAGACGCCGCAGCACCATACCGGCGTGTTCACGCAGGGCGCGAGTAAAGCAAGTGCGGGCGAAGAACTGCACCGGGTCACGGTAGTCCATGGGTGCCGTGCCCGCTACGACTTGCTCCAGCGCAATAGCAAATTCGTCTGGGTTGAACGAGCGCCCCTCGCGGACTTCTGAGCGCGGCAGTGTGACTTTGTACCAGGGTTCCATCGCGTTACCCTCCAGGACTTCGACCGATGCGAATGCGACCGGGCTGCACAACCACAAAGCATCCGATCAGTTGTTCTCCCTTCTCATTGACCAGGTCCATTACGGCCTTCGGCAGTGCTGCGCGTGCGTTTCCAGGGAATCGGATGAGGATCACACCGCCGCTTGCCCGTGCGTTCGCGTAGACGAGCTGACCGAAGTCTTTGTCCTCCGTCACAAGGACTCTGCGTTCGCGGACAGCGAGGTCGATGATCGAGGCGTCTTCCGCCTGTGGCGAGACCTCCAAAATAGCCGTGACGTCATGGCCAGCATTTCGGAGGACACGGATCACCGCGAAGTCACAGCTTTCATCGGCGAGGAAGCGCATCTCTCATGCCTTGGCTGAAGCTTCTTCCGGCGTTATCAGGATAATCTCTTCATGCGCTAGAGTGTCTGCTGCATAGCCAAGAGCAGCCTGAATATCTTCCTTGGTAAGCCGCGGATAGGCATCGAGAAGATCTGCTTCCGTCGCTCCTTCGCCTAGCTTGCGTAAGATCAGCTCAACTGGAATCCGCGTTCCTCGGATAATCGGTTTACCCATCATGACTTTAGGATTGATTTCGATGCGTTCTGTTACCGTCATTGCGCGTTTCTCCTGTGTCTTTATGAGGCATGACGCTCCTCAATGCTGACGCTCGTGTATCTGCTCACCAGCCATTGACCGGTAAGCAAAGAGCAAGCATGCCTGGATATCATCAGGTTCCAGAAACGAATACTCCTGCAAAATCTTCTCTGGTGTGTCCCCGGCCGCAAGCATGCCTAGCACGTGCTCCACGGCGATCCGTAACCCTCTGAGGATGGGCTTGCCGCCAAAGATCTTGGGATTAACCTCGATACGATCAAGCAACTCAGCTTCAGTCATGCTAAGACCTCCTTTCCCCTATCTTGGCACCGCCAGCAGCATTGCGTCCAGCAGCCTTTTCTCCTCACTTTCTTTTGGGTAGAGAGCGGAGAGCGCGTTCGCCAGACGCAAGAAGTCAGGACCACGGTTCTGTTCGTCCTTGAGGAGTGCTCGGAGTGTACGGACCACCGCTGGGTTGAACGAGCGTCCTTCGCGGACCTCCGGACGCGGCAGTGTGACCTTGTACCAGGGTTCCATTGTGATTTCCTATCCTGCCAGGGCTTGGATATATTGTTGACGATGTGACCAAAGAGTAGGTTTGACCGCGTAGGCATCAAGAGCTTCGATCACTTCGCCTCCCACCTTTCGATCTCGGTCATTTAGAAAAGCATACGCTTCTGATTCCTGACCACGAGCCTCACGAGTATCCGCAAGGGCGAACAAGTAGGTCCCGATTGTGTTTTTATTGGGCGCATTGATCGCCTGGATGAACCGTTCGGGGCGGCTCCGCGATTTCGGGATCAGAAAGTCAATCGCGTGGTCATAGCCACTACGGCCGGTAACCTTCACTCGCGGGCTGTAGCGCACGTCGTGCGCATCCAGAAATTCCCGGACGTCTTCCCAGAAGAAGGTAGACACCATAGGCTGCGCCATGACAAACATGTCGTTGACCGCGAGCATCGCCTGAACCAATGAATGCAGTTTTTGGCCCAAAGTACGTTCTGATGCTTCGATAACTAGCTGTTTCTCTTCAACACGAACCCCGAATCCTCTTAACACCGATTCAAGAACCGCTTTGCGTTTTGGCGTGTTAAGGTCCAATCCACTTGTCCGGAGGTCCGACAGAATATAGCCGTCATCCGAGAGTATGATCGTTCCATTCCGCCTGGCCGCATAGATCTGCAGATGATCGTTATGGCGGTCTAGGAAGGGCGTGGTCAGCTCGCAGGCGGTGCCCAAGCTCTTGGCGGAGAGTCCTTTACGGAGCCACTCCACATATGCGTCTATAAGCTGCTGACACTCCTGCCTATTCACAGCAGGCTCTCCTGAAATGGGGGAACCCCTTCAATATGGCAATATTTACAGAACTTATCAAACGTTTGCCGGATATTCGCAGGGTCAGTGCATCCGCATCGGCTTGGGTTAGCACACCACCTACCTCCTCATTCTCATCTTGGCACCGCCAACAGCATTGCGTCCAGCAGCCTTTTCTCCTCACTCTCTTTTGGGTAGAGAGCGGAGAGCGCGTTTGCCAGACGCAGGAAGTCAGGACCCCGATCCTGTTCGTCCTTGAGGAGTGCTCGGAGAGCATTTGCGCGTCCGCTCGCCTGGAGAAGCATCGCCGCGTGAACGCGGTCGAGGGTTGTTGCTTCTTTGTGTGGGGCAGGCATCTTGCCTGCTTCTTCTGACAGGTTGGAAGCCTGTCCCACTTTAGCTGCTCCTGTCTTCATCCTTCTGCTACGGCCTTTGATGTCCGGGAAAGCCCTCGTGGTGTCATCGACGAAGAGGGTTAGCTGGACTGGCCCAGTCGGCTGCGCTTCGAGGCGATCCGCGACGGCAGCGGCACCATCCTCGCCGAAGAGTTGCTTAGCGCGTTCGGCGACGGGCAGGAGGCGGACAATCCCTTTCTCGGTGGCGATAATTCGGCCTTCCCATTGGTCGAGGTGAATGCCGAGCGGTTGGGCGAATCGGCGAGCGACATCGTAGATGAGACTGAAGCCTTTCTTTCTGGCGCTGCTTCCGCTGGCCTTATCTTCATCGTCATCCAGCTCCTCTTCTTCGATCTCTTCGCCATTTGTTTTGGCAGCCCCGATGTCTGTGGCTTGGAGTGTCCAAAGAAAGAGCGCGGTCAGGCGGGCATCTTCTTCTAGTGCTCCGGCGGCTCCATTGCGCGTTCGGGCCTCGGCCGTGCCCAGGATCTGGCCGAGAGCAATGCGGCCGACGGTTTCCCACACATAGGCGAGAACGCCACGTTTGTACGGCTCAGACGCAGTCGGGTCTCCACCCAAAGGAATCTCACGCCCTTCGGCATCCTCGACTTTGGCGTATCGGCTGTAGACTTCCATCGCCGGGCCTATGCAAGCGAAAACAAGGTCCGCACCCCGAACTCCCTCAGCCATCAGGCGCTCCATCCAATCGCCGATGCGGTTGGGAAGTTCGCGAAGCACGTCGGCCCAGTCGCCGATAGGAGCATCCTCGGGTCGTGGGCGGCAGACGAGGTGAACGCTAGTGGGAAGGGCGGCAGACTCACGCGCGCGAAGTCGCGCTCCCATTTCAGTGGAAATCGGCCACGAGCCAGTGATGACCCACCCTCCCTGAATCATACCGGAAAGCAGTGCTTCCCAACCCTCGGTGGTTTTGTGAGCGAAGACTACGCACCCAATACCGTCATCCTTCAGGACTCGGCGGCCTTCGGCAAACGCACGAGCCATTGCCTCTTCGAAGAAGGCGCGGTCCTTGGGGCGGCCGTTTACTTGCTTGGTCTCGTCCTGAATGGCCTCGCGGATCTTCGGTGTCAGTAGGTTCTGTGGATCGAATGGATCACGGAGGAGTGGATGACCCGGCAGGGTACGCTTGAACCAGACAAAGAAGAAATCCGAAAGGTCAGCATACGAAACGGCGTCGTAATAAGGAGGGTCAGTGAACCAGATGATTGCACTACCATCAACCAATGGTGACTCTACAGCGTCGGCTTGCTGCACTTGACCAATGGGGAGATTTACTCTTGCCAGATTCTCGACCACGTAGAGGATCCATTCCAAAGCTCCATCGAATCCTCCGGTAGCCTCTGCGAACGGGACGGCTTCACAGAAGTCCCACACCATTGAAATTGCCTGGCGAGAAAACATTCCCTCGATTTTCTCTCCAGAGGAGTGCCAACGGCAGAGAGATGTGCTCGCATTTCCAAGCCGATTGACCAAGATAGAAAGACAGGCCCGAAGCGGAGCATTGCTATTGTTCTGCTCGCGCATATGCCTTGCGAGAGTGCTCAGAAGTAATTTCTGTCTGGCGCTGGAGACTTGACCAAAGGAGTCGCAACCATAGAGGTGAAATCGAAAAGGTGAGTTTCTGGCGACTTTTGATTGGAGGATCGGCTCATCTGGGACTAAACTGAGGCCGGGCAGATCCTTGGCTGTTACAGCCGCCAGAGTCTTTGTGGCCTGCAAGACAGCATCCTTGTCGCGCTCGGTGGGCAGCCGATAGTGACGACCCTGTTGACCTGGGTACAGTGTCACCACTGCAAGCAGCCTAGCTCCTCCGATTCGATGTCCCCGGCTGTCGAAGCTTGGATCGGCCCCTCCGCGTTGCTCCCGCAATTGTACCCGCACGCGGTCTTGAGAGAGAACTATTGCACAGCAAGGACAGGTGGCCTTTGCTCCGGCGACCGTGCCTTTTGGAACTTCATTCTCAGTTTTTGGCTCAAAGATCTCGAACTCGACAATGGGCGCAGCGTGCTGCGCCCCTACAGTTCGGTTGACCTTGGGCCGAAGTGCCCGCCGACGGTTTGCCTTTTTGCACAACCAGAAAGAGCGGACGAGCGGAATCTCCGCCCCACAGTTCGGTGACTCGCAGCGCACCGTCCGTGCCCAGAGATAGGCAATGGGCTTTGCGCCGTCTGGATCGGTTGGATAGAAATCGGCTAGTTCCTTCTCTGCCGACTGCTTGACCTCGATCCCGACGCGCCGCAGTTCCTCAGCCAGCTTCAGCCCGTAACGTGGGATGTCCTCCAGCATCGTCTTGAGGATGAGGCAGGCCACCGGATTCAGGTCTGACGCGAATGCCTCACAGCCAAGCCGCAGCGCTTCGAGTGGGATCGATCCTCCACCTGCGAAAGGGTCCACCACGAGCGGCGGCTCATCGCCATGTGCAGCTTTGACCAGGCCACGTGCAGCTTCGAGATAGCGTTGATCGGCTGAGAGGTCCCAGTTGGCAAACTCTCCGATGAACCTGAGGAGAACGTGTTGCAGATCGTCGTCCGGTCCCAACGATTCATAGACCCCGCGCAGCAACTCCCACGCTTTTTTCTTGAAGTCCTCCGGACACTGTTCATCGCCCGGGTCAGGAAGCAACAGCCCCAAGAGCATTGCCCGGCAGGCGGCCAATGGCCGGCGCGCCCACCATAGGTGCAGCGTACTCGGATGGCCGTGGCGGATCGACTTCTCCCGCGCCGAGTGTTTCGACACCACCGCAATCGGGAAGTCCACCTCGGCCAGACGCTTGCAGTCTTTGGGGATCATGACTATTGGTTTGACAGATTTCGCAAATAGTCTTCACCACTACGCGGAGCAATCGGGCCATCGCGTAAAAACTGAGTCAGGGACCTCCTCTCGCTACCAGAGGTTCGGCCCGTGTGCCGCTGCTGCCTAATGCGCTTATCGCAATATGTGATAAAGAGGAAGTGTTTCGCCCGTGTCAGTGACACGTAGAGCAGACGGCGCTCGTCCCCGACGCCCTCACCCTCGGCCCGTCCAGGCAGGTATTCATCTTCTGCTGCCCCCACGATGACGGCCCTCGCCGTCAACCCCTTGGCCTTGTGCATGGTCAGGATATTGACCTTCCCTGTCTCTAACTCTTGCTCGATGTCCTCACTCGAAGCCTCGATCACGCGAAGTAGTGCCGAGATAGAAGTCGCATCCGACCCCTGAGCAGATTTCTGGAATTGTTCCATGATAGCTTGCCGCTCTTCTTCGGCCTCAACAAACATCTCCACAACTTGGCGAGTCCTATCGTTAACATCGTCTGGTTCCTTCTGCTCGTCTCCATTTTCGCGGGGCCTAAGTTTCTCCAAAAGCCCCCTGATAGTTCGTACCTCAGCCTGAATCCTCGCTCCGTGTGGTGCCGGTACCAGAGAAAGATCATCAGCGACTGCCCTGAGCGTACTCGCGAATCCCGTGCTGCGGTTTCTGGCCAGTTGGTAAAGCGACTGGATTGCAACTGGCCCCAGGGAGTTGGCTCGAAGCTGGAGAAGCGTCCGCCACGCCAAATTGTCATTGGGGTTAGCAATCAGACGAAGGAAGGACAAGACCTTACGCCCCGGATCTCGGTCGAAGGGGTTAGTATCAGCGGTGGCTGCCACTACGGGAACCCCGGCGGCTGCCAAAGAGTCACGAAGGACCGAGGAGAAAGCACCATTTCGGTCCGCACGGAGAAGGATCAATATGTCATCTGGCTGTAGACCATGCCGATCCAATAAGTAGCGACAAAGTCCAGCAACCCCTTGAGCTTCTGCTACTTGATCGTGAAATCGGAGAAGGGCAACCTCTCCACCTTCTCGACCATCATCTGCTCGTATGGGTTTCTCAATCCGCTCGTAATCCAACCTTGCGACGAACAGGCCCAGTTCGAGTATCTTCGGATCGCACCGCTTGCATACCTCTAGGGCGAGTTCTCGCGCACCCGGATAGTCTTGGAGGAAACGCCGGATTCCCTGTGGGTGGGCTTTTCTGAATCCGTAAATGCTTTGGTCATCATCTCCAGCAATGAAGACCTCCACTCCCCGATTGCCGATCTCTTTTACCACAGCTAAGTCACAGCGGTTCAGGTCTTGGTATTCATCCACGAGGAGATGACGTGGTGACCCTTCAAGGTCGAAGTCACCGTGTTGCTCCAAGGCCCGCCTTAGTTGGTAAACGAGTTCGGCTCGGAGGACATAGCCGTACCGTTCCCGGTGTTCCCGCCAGGCCCCTAGAAAAGCAGGATCAGGAAAACGTTGGTCCCAGGCTTCCTCGTCGGCCGTCAGACTCTGCCAGTCTGCCGAAAGCCTGTTGAAAAGTTCGCGCGCTTTATCGATGTGATCGAGACTCAGCAGAGACTTCAGGTCCTCAAGGATGATGTGGCGTTCTTCCCAGTCGTCGGCTATGCGCAGAGGTTGAGGCAAAGCCGTAATTCGGGCGGAATTGCGAAGAAGTTGGCGCAAGGCAAATGAGTGGAGTGTCGAGATCCGAGGTTTGCGTTCTGGACTAAGCTCTGCTTCAATGCGTTGGCTTAGTTCTCGTGCGGCAGCACGTGTGAATGTCAGGGCTAGAATGTCGTCAGGTTCAATGCCCTGCTCTTCAACGAGGAAGCAGATGCGGCGGGTGAGAGCGAGAGTCTTTCCCGTACCGGGGCCGGCGAGGAGGCGCGCATGGCTGCCGACATGAGCGGCAGCAGTTCTTTGCTCTGGAAGTAGCTCGTTGTCCCACACCATGTAACTCCCCTAAATCATTACGACGGATGTATTTACGTCGATCCTCATCTTGCGATGAGGGAACATACTACCCTCTTTTTTACCCTCTTTTGAGGGTAATACCCTTTTTCTGCCAGGCAGCACCAGGCCCACGACTCAAGCACTCTACTTTCTTGGTCTTTTGGAGTTCCCGGAGCACTCTCCGCACCATGTCTCGACTGACACCAGGGCAGGCGCGTTCCAGGTCGGAAAGGGTAAACTCTCCTGCAAAGGCATCGACCGCCGCCTCGACAAGCGCCGTCTTGGCTCCGCGTCGGCTCTTCACTTGTCCGACCCGCTCCTCGAACTCACGATAGGCGGTCTTGAGGATGAAGAGTACATAGTTCACATAAGGCCACGGGTCGTGCCTACCTTCGTGCCAGCCCTGTGAACTCTGCTCCAACATCTCATAGTATCGCTCTTTGTTCTGTTCGATAAGACGTTCCAAGCTGATGTATCGCCCTACCTCGTAGCCCAGGTAATAGCATTGCAGCAGGAGTAGTAGTCGCGACACGCGCCCGTTGCCGTCGCGGAATGGATGGATGCACAGGAAGTCGAGATTAAAACCTGCCAGCGCGATGAGCGGATGCACCCAACGTTCACGTAGACAGTCGTTCCACCGCTCGATCAACTCTCGCGTGCTTGCGGCGGTCTCTGCTGCCGGAACCGTCTTGAAGCGCACACGCTCGCGACCGTCCGGGTACTTTTCGATGATGTCGCTGTCCTTCTCCTTATATTGACCAGCATCCCAGATCTCACCGCGTGTCAGACGATGCAGCTTCAGGATCGTCTCTTCTGATACAGGTAGTTTTGCCCCTTGCTCATGAATAAGTTGGAGGGCATCCCGGTAGCCACGCACTTCCTCTTCATCCCGATCACGCAGGAGCGGCTTGCCAAAGACAATGGTGCCGATGCGAACCTGATCGATCTCGACGCCCTCGATACGGTTCGACGAGACCGCGCTTTCAATCAGTGCATGCTCGCGCAGGACTTTGAGCCGCTGCGGCGACTGCTTAGTGAAGAGTTCCTGTTTGCCTCGTGCTTCCCCTAGATCAGCCAGGTACCAAGAGGTCGTTGTTGGTATGCTTTCTAGTTTCGCGGCGAACTGCCGCAGCGTCATCATGTCTCTTGCTTTCCGTACGGCGGCGACTCCTCACGCACTGACATAGGCTGGGTCATCGCATTGATCGACAGGTAGTAGTGATCGACCTTCTTGACTTCATGCCAGGGGAGACGTGCCGGGTCTTTGATCGGCTCCTGAAGCTGAGGAGTCATGTTGCAGTGAGTAACGATGTAGAGCCAGTAGCAGTCGCGCCGATCTTCGGTCACATGACGTTCGTTGGGCGTGAGCAGAATCATACCCGTCGCCTCGTCCAGGCGCTTGCAGTCTTTGGGGATCATCGTCTTTTCTGCCGTTTCGGCTTCTTGACTTGCTTCCCTGCCCACTGGACCACCGCTTCAGCAATAATCACAGCCCGTTCATACTCCTCCCTGGTGACCGGTTCCTCCAAGCCAGGATAACGGGTTACTACAGCAAAGCGGGTTAGCCGACCAGCCTGTTTGACAGGTTCTGGTAGAGATTCGCCCTCCTTCTCTATTAAAGCTAGAAGAGCCATGAGATCATGGACGTATGGGAACTGAATGTTCCGACGAATGAGTACCGCCTTGATCGCCTTCTCGGTTGCCTGCTGGGCATCAAAGCAGAGGTCTTCTAAAAAGACGCCAGAGAGGCGGATGTCTTCTTTAGCCCGCACCAGGTTACTTTTAGCCCGGTTCAACCACTCCTGCGGATCATTACCTGCTTTCCGCGCCGGCGTCATAAACCACCTTGCCTTCTCTCAGAGCGGGATAAATCACCAGGGCGAAACTGTCCCGGTAACGCTCAACATCTTCTGGTGTGACGACCACCACATCCACTGCTTGACCGACCCCAGACAAATGCATGTAGATTTCTTCTGTAAGACGGCCCCTGTGGATGTCTCCACCCTTGATGACCAAAAGATCCACATCGCTATGCGGCCCCATCTCTCCCCGCGCAGCTGAGCCAAAGAGAATAATCTTCTCCGGCTGTGCCACTTCAACGATGCGGCGGATGATCTGGTCTAGCTTCTCCTGAGAGACGGTCCTTCTGTCCTTCATCTTCTTCTGTGCCTCGTCAGCGAGTGACTCATATTACCCTCTTTTTTGCCCTCTTTTGAGGGTAATACCCTTTCTCTTTACCTAATTCGCTGCCCATTAGATTGGGTATTACCTATTTCACAGCAAACTGCCGCAGGTCATCATGTCTCTTGCTTTCCGTACGGCGGTGACTCTTCGCTCACTGACATAGGCTGGGTCATGGCATTGACCGACAGATAGTAGTGCTCGACCTTCTTGACTTCATGCCAGGGGAGACGTGCCGGGTCCTTGATCGGTTCCTGAAGCTGAGGGGTTGTGTTGCAGTGAGTAACGACGTAGAGCCAGTAGCAATCGCGCCGATCTTCGGCGACGCGCTTTTCGTTCGGCGTCAAGCAGACCGTCCCCGTCTCAGCTCCGATCCCTTTGATCTCGATGAGGCGAAGATCGCCTGAGTGACTGTCGAGGCTAGTAATGTCGTACCCTAGATCCTTCTCATGAACATCGGTGACCACGCGACCCTGCGCCTGCTCGTGGGCAATGACCACCTGCATGGCGATCGCTTCGGTCTCCGGATCGGAGCGCAGATTCTGTACTTCAGGTGTGTCGCGGTCCGGGTGCGGAAAGACCAGCACGCTAGTAATGCGCTCGACTCCCTGAAGAGAAAGGGATTGCTGACGCTCTAGCTCACGACGTCGGTCCTCCCGTCGTGCCAGAAGTTTAGCGTGTCGGTCCTCTGCCTGGGCCAGCAGGCCGGCCGCACCCTCGACACTGCGTTCGGCCTCTTCGGCGAACCGGCCGATGAGCCGATCTTCCCTCTCCAGCAGTTCGGTAAGCGAGAGTTCGATGTGGGCCTTGATCCGTTCCACCTCCGCGGTTCGTTCAGTACGAACTTCTTCGAGGGATGGAGTTAGGGCTTGCGCGTTGAGCCAGGCCAGAGCTTCCGGCATCTGGGCTGTGGGAAGGGTATCTTGCCTGTCACCCACAGGCTGGAAGCCTGTGCCACAAGGAGTGAGATTCCCGAGGATGCTGGGTTCGCGAAGATGAGTCACGCCGTTCGCGGTCAGTTCCACTACGAACAGCCGCTCGTGCACCACCTGACCGAGGCCGTCTACTACCTTCGCGCGGTAGAAATCGATCCGCGCAGGTGCTGGATGATCGAGAGAGTAAAAGCATGCGCCGGTTGAGAACACCTCTTGAGCCTGCGTTAGGGTATGACGCCGCAGGGCTTCAAACAGAGGATGGCCTGGTGTCACCCATTCGAGGCTGTTCTTCTCAGCCGTTTCGCGATCGGTGGAAAGACGCGGATACCTGTTAGCCAGGGGTTGGAGCTTCCAATCCGGGGCGGTTTCGTAGCGCCGCAGAACTTGTGGCGTGGTTGCGGGATCGTAGGTGTGTGGGAGCGAGGCAACTGGCTTCAAAGTGAAAGGGACGAAAGGAGCCGCCTCGCGGATGAAACGAGCAAGAGTCTCTGGGACGACACGGCACTCCTGTGCGCGGGCACGCCGTTCAATGAGCATGTCCAGGTTGAGTGTCTTGACCGCCAGACCCTCAAGCGCATTCTGGCAAATAGCCCGAAAGCGATCCTCCTGCACGTCGCGCAGGAGGCGGTCTTCAAGGTCGGCCTCGCCAAGGCGGCCCGCGTAGTAGTCGCGCAGGAACCGCTCCAGTTGGGCCGCAGGTAGGATCTCGCCTACTACATTGAAAACGGCGTCGTCATCAAGTGCGTCCCGAATCTCTTGAAGTTTCTCAAGGAGCTTTTGCAAGACGTGCCCTTCGATCGTATTAGTTGCGACGAAGTTAAAGATTAGACAATCCTTAGTCTGGCCGTAGCGATGAATGCGGCCCATTCGTTGTTCAAGGCGGTTAGGATTCCAAGGGATATCGTAATTGAACAAGACGTGACAGCGTTGGAGGTTAATGCCTTCACCTGCGGCCTCAGTGGCGACCAGCATCTGGATAGCGCCTTCCTGGAATTGTTGCTCGGAATACAGGCGTGTCCCTGGATCGTCGCGGGAACCGGGCTTCATGCCACCGTGGATAGTGCTGACGCGGAAGCCCCAGCTTTTGAGGCGGGCAACGAGGTAGTCGAGCGTGTCCTTGAATTCTGTGAAGATCAGCAGCCGTTGCTGAGGATGGTCGAAGAAGCCTTGCTCCTGCAGCACGTCTTTGAGCCGGGAGAGTTTGGCTTCGACGCCCGCATCCTCGACCCCTTGTGCCTGCGTGGCGAGTCTCTGGAGTTCCGTCACCTCCTCATGAACCTGCTGAGGATTCTGGGCCAGTGTGATCGCTTCGAGGAGTTCCTCCAGACGTTCCCGCTCGGACTCTTCCATCTCTTCTAACTCGTCGGGGTCGGGCAGGTCTGGAGGTGCTAAACGCGCGAGTTCCTGAGCACGCTTGAGTCCTTCTTGCAGACGTCTGGCGCGATTTTGCAGGGAGCGGCGAAGGGCATACGTGCTTGACGCCAACCGCCGTTGATAGAGGGCCATCAGAAAACCGACCGCTCGCGCCCGCGGATCGTCTTCCTGTGCAGCGGCGCGGTGTGACTGCGATTTCACGAAAGCGGTCACTTCACGGTAGAGTTGGTCTTCATCGCCATCGATTTGGAAGTCCACGGTATGCGGGATGCGCCTCGTAAAGATCTTGCGCGCGATCCAAGAGCCGTCGGCCTGCCGCTCCGGGAAGTGAACCATAGCTTCCTTAGTACGACGCAAGTAGAAAGGAGCACGACGCTGGTTCATTGCCTCCCGGATCGAGCGCACGTCGGCGTACGCGTCCTGGTCGAGCAATTGTAGAAAGAGGCTGAAGTTCGCCGGGTCGCCTTTGTGTGGCGTTGCCGTCAGGAGCAAGAGATGGTCGGATGAATCGCGTAGGAGTTCTCCCAGTGCGTAGCGCGCCGTCTTACGGGCGGGCGGTGACCAGGACATCCGATGGGCCTCGTCCACAATGATCAAGTCCCAGTGGACCTGACGCAGGCCGGGCAAAATATTGGTTCGTTTGGCGAGATCAAGCGAAGTGAGAACCTGTCGATGCTCGAGCCACTGATTGATGCCGAATTGGTCGCGGATGTCGTCACCCTTGAGGACAAGAAACTTTTCGTCGAACTTTTCTTTGAGTTCGCGCTGCCACTGAAACGTCAGGTTCGCCGGGCAGACGATGAGAATGCGCTCGGCAAGCCCGCGTAGCTTGAGTTCCCGAATGAGCAGACCTGCCATGATCGTCTTGCCCGCGCCGGCGTCATCAGCCAACAAGAAACGGACGCGGGCCAGCTTCAGAAGACAATCGTAGATCGCTTCAAGCTGATGAGGCAAGGGGTCTACCCGAGAGATGGACAGCCCAAAATACGGGTCGAATTCGTAGGCGATTCCCAGGGCGTAGGCTTGCAGGCCGAGGCGTAATAATTGGCCATCGCCAGTGTACGAGCACGTTAACTCTTGAACTCGGAGACCCTGAATATCCTTGAGAGACAGCGTGACATTGCGAAAACGGTCGGTGTGGAGGCCGACGAGACCTGCGGTCCACATATCGGGTCCGCTAGGGCGGAGGGTCTCCACCCGCATCGGTTCGTTAAACAGCGGACCCGTGAGGACCTGACCTTCCTGGAGAGGGCGATCATCAGCCATTGCATTATGTCCTCATGCGTAGCAGGCCGCTAACCTGCGCTCACCCCTTCGACAGGCTCAGGGCGAACGGATAGGGACGAGGTTCCCTGGCCCCTACGGCTAGTCCGCAAACCGTGGCATCACCTTGTTAGCGAAGAGATCGAGTGAAGTGAGAATCTGATCGCGATCGTGAATGCCTTGCGGAATCAGCAGAAAGCACTCTTTGATGGGAATCGCTTTGCTGGCTACCTCAAGCCGGCGAGAAATTGAATCTGGATCGCCAACTAGCCACTCTGGATGGCCTTGACCGAAGGGTAGGAGCCACTCGTCCCACATCCATCTCACATCTTGCATCCATTCCTGCGCCTGTGCCTTGGTTGGAGCGACAATTAAAGCTCCTCCCCAAGCAGCTTCGTCCCCAGGCTGAACGTTATGCCCATGCTTCGCGGCCTCGTCGCGATACCCGTTCCATACTCGCTTGCAGAACTCCAGGTCTGACGCCAGCACGATTGGTTTGCCACCATAGCGCGCCCAAAACAGTGCGGTCCGCATACTATGAGTGAACCCGCCATAGAGTGGCGGATGCGGACGCTGCAGGGGCTTAGGCGCGATGCCGATTTCACGGATGTGCATGTTTTCATCGACACCGCGACCATACTTGGTATACACTGGATGCACGTGCGGGTTGACGAAGTCCGCCGGCGGGATCGTCCAGTATTTGCCCTGGTAGCTGAAAGTGTCTTTCTGCCACGCCATGAGGACGATATCAACAAACTCGGTGAAGTATTCACGGTTGATGTCGTCGTCGGGGCTGTTGCGGTTCCAATCGCCCACTGCCTTAAGATCTGGGCGGATACGGAAGTTGTGCACCCAGCGAGCTTGGTAGCCACGGACCAAGCCGACTCCGAGGCGGCCCTTGAGCATGTGATCAAGCGTGGCGGTGTATTCGGCTACGCGCACGGGGTTATGGGTTGGCGCCACCCAACCGACCATGTTCACCCGCAGCCGTTTACTGTGCTGGCCGATCCACATCGAGAGGAGACCAGGCTCGTTGCTGGCCTCGAAGCCTTCGATCTGCAAGTGATGCTCGGGATGGCCGAAGCCGGCGAACCCGGCCTCGTCGGCGAAGCGCGTGTACTCGGCGATCTCATCGAGCATGCGCTGATACAACTCGGGCCGTTGCCCAGCCATGCCGGCTTCAATTTCATGGCGACGACCTACAGTGGCGTAAACGAAGAGATGAAACTGCATCTGGTTTGCTCCTGACGTTGCTACACGTATTGGTAGTAGGGGCGGATCTGAAACCACCAGTCCCAACTTAACGGATTTTGCCCGCCGTTCGTCTCTCGGTCCCCTCTCCCCTTGTGGGGCAATGGTGTTAAGTTAAGCCAGCACCCGCTTTCCATACTTGGCAAAGCGGAGTCGATGGGCGGCGGAACGTTTTTTCCGCGCGAACTGGCGCCCTGCGTGGTGCCGGGTCGGGGCGGTCTGCAACAAAT
>JACQEL010000083.1 GCA_016200595.1 Deltaproteobacteria bacterium | reverse complement strand
GGGTCATTGCGAGGAGCGGAGCGACGAAGCAATCTCGCACGAGTCGAGCAGGAAAGACAAAGATTGCTTCGCCGCGCTCGCAATGACAACCCCTCATCTTCAGTATGGTGAACCACTAGGAGCACGCCCAGCTTGGGTGCTTCTTATGCCGGCGTCCCGCTCGTGCTCCCACCAGGGCAAAACACATCTTTCCTCTCGTCATTTCTGCCGCTTCCTACCTGTAGACAGCCAGGCCGAAAAGGGCTACCCCGATATCCGGTTTCCCGTCGCAGCTCCCTGCGGCTTGATCGGGGACGAGGCCCGTATGCAATTCTCCACAGGTCAAAAGATTGGTGCCACCTTCGGGTTCGCGTTACTCGCCCTGAGCGGGGCCAGCGTAGTCTCGTCCCGGGCGATGACCGACTTCGCTCAGGCTGCTGGACGGGTGGAACAGAGTTTACAGGTTCTGACCGACCTCAACGGCGTGTCCGCCCGACTGCTGGCTGCTGAGCTCGGGCAGCGTAATTATCTCCTCACTGGAGATGAGTCTGAGCTAGAAACGTATCACGTGGCGGCTGGAGCAACCCAGCAAGAGCTAGGGGATCTTCGGCACCTGACTGCGGATAATCCTCATCAGCAGCAGAGGCTCGTTACGCTCGAACCCTTAGTGACGAAAGCTTTCGCTGACCTTCAAGAGACCATCGACTTGCAAAGGCAAACTGGGGTCGCGGCCGCGCAGACACAACTGCTGGAAGGTCAGGGCAAACCAGTTATCAACCATATCGGCCAGGTCATCAGTGAAATGCAAGAGGCGGAGCAAGACTTGTTCAAAACACGGCATGAGGATCTTAACGCCATCGCACGCTGGATGTTTTTTGCTGTTATCACGCGAAACGTCTTAGCCCTGCTGTTTGTTGCCGTCTCAGGCTTAGTCGTTTACCGCGATGTCGCTGCGCGCACCCGGACCGAGGCAGCCCTGCGAGAGAGCGAAGCCCGGGTGAAGGCGCAATACAAGGGGATTCCGATTCCCACCTACACCTGGCAGAAGAGTGGCGAAGACTTTGTCTTAGTAGATTACAACGATGCCGCGGAAATCTTGACCCGTGGCGGGATGGCGAACCTCATGGGCAAGCCCGCCAGTGAGACCCATAAGGAGAGACCCGAAGTAGTAAAAATTCTTCGCCAGTGTGCTGCTGAGAAAGCCGTGCTTAGACGCGAGCTGCCCTATAGGCTGCTCACGACTGGAGAGGATAAGTATTTAGCGATTACCTGTGCTTTCGTTCCGCCTGACCTGCTGGTGCTGCACACCGAGGATATCACCGCTCGCAAACGGGCCGAGGCCGAATTGGCACGGCTCAAGCATCAACAGGAATTGATTTTGCGGTCGGTGGCTGACGGCATTCAGGTGTTGGACCTGCAAGGAAAAGTCATCTTTGTCAATCCGGCGGCGGTGCGCATGATTGGGGATGAAGCCGAAGAGCTGATTGGGCAGTCCATGCATGAGACTCTGCATCACTCAAAGTCAGATGGAACTCCCTACCCGCGCGAAGAATGTCCGATCTCTCTGACGCTTCAGGATGGCAGTCTCCATCATGTGACCAACGAGGTCTTTTGGCGGAGGGATGGGACGAGCTTTCCGGTCGAGTACACGAGTGCCCCGATTCGAGAACAGGGTGAAGTTGCTGGTACGGTTGTCACCTTTAGAGACATCAGTGAGCAGCGGGCGGTCGAACGGCTGAAGGACGAATTTATCTCGGTCGTGAGCCACGAACTGCGCACCCCGTTGACCTCGATCCGCGGCGCTCTCGGGCTACTGACCAGCGGCCTGATTGGCGCTCTCCCCGAAAAAGGGCAGCGGATGCTGGAAATTGCGGTCAATAACACGGATCGCCTGGTGCGGTTGATCAACGACATTTTGGACATTGAGCGTATGCAGTCCGGCAAAGTCACCATGCAGCGCCAACTGTGTGATGCCGGCGCCCTGCTGACCCAAGCGACCGATGAGATGCGGGGGCTGGCTGAGAAAGCAGGCATTACCTTGGCCGTGACCCCTCAGCCCCTCCAACTCTGGGCCGACCCCGACCGCGTCGTGCAAACGCTGACAAATTTGGTGAGCAATGCCATCAAGTTTTCCACGGCAGGAGGCACGGTGTGGGTCAGCGTGGCGCTGCAGGGCGAGGAAGCGATATTCACAGTGAGAGACCAAGGCCGCGGGATTCCTGCGGATAAACGCGAAAGCATCTTTGAGCGCTTCCAGCAGGTGGATGCTTCGGACTCGCGCCAGAAGGGCGGGACCGGTTTGGGCCTGGCGATCTGTCGCAGCATCGTGCAGCAACACGGCGGACGGATTTGGGTGGAGAGCACTGTAGGGCAAGGCAGTACGTTTTATTTCACGTTGCCGGCGCGGCGAGAGGCAGAGGAGTCCATGTCAGCTCTCCCCGGACCGCCGTTAGTGCTGGTCTGTGATGACGATCCGTCGGTGCTGGAGGTCGTGGGCGCGATGTTAGAACAGCACGGCTATCAGGTACTTAAAGCTGCCTCGGGTCAGGAAGCCATTGAGCGGGCGCTCGTCACCCGTCCGGCAGCCATTCTGTTGGATCTGCTCATGCCGGGCATGAGTGGGTGGGAGACCATGGCAGTCCTGAAAGAGAGACCGGAGACCAGCAATATTCCGCTCATTATTCTGAGCGGTGTCCAGCGGCAAAATGGCAACCTTCTACCGCCCACCAACTCTGCGCTCAGCTCAGGCCAGTATTACTCGTCCTTGATCTCATCTTATCTGACAACGACGGATTTGCCGTCGTCGACTGGCTCCGCCAGCAGGATCAGCTCCATTGTATCCCGTTAGTTGTGTATTCAGCCAAAGACTTAGACGACAGCGAACGCCACCGGCTACAGTTAGACCATACGGAATTTTTCACCAAAGGCCGTATTACGCCTGAAGAATTCGAGGAGCACCTCATGTCCCTGCTCCTGCGGGCTGTGCCGCATGCGAGAAATACTCTCTCTCGTCATGCGCAAACGCCTCTCGGTCATTAACCCCTCTGCCATTTGTTTTTCTCCCCGGCTTCGTGTAGAGCAAAAAGAGCGGCGATTTTTCTCCGGGGAGAGGAAAGACCCGAGACGGTTCACCCCCCACTATTTTCGCCCGTGGACATCATGAGTACGCACGGCAACTCTCAACCGTTCTCTTCGGCCAAAGCCTATTCCCGGACGGCGAGTGCTGGACTCATCTTGCTCGCTGGTCTCGTTCTTTTAGGGTGGACGCTCAATATTCCTACCCTAGAGGTCGTGCTCATGGTGGCAGGAACGAGCCTCCTGTTCGTCGTACTCGTGTGGCTGAACGCGGCGACTCTGAACCGGCTCGATCGCGAACGCCAGCGCAGAGAAGAGGCGCTACGGGAATCAGAGGACCGCTATCGCCGTCTGGTGGAAACTGCCAAGGACGTCATTTTCACCGTCTCTACCGACGGAACATTTACTTCACTAAACCCGGCCTTTGAAACCGTCACCGATTGGTCGCGGACTGAGTGGCTCGAAAAATCCTTTGTGCCGTTCGTCTACCCCGATGATCGTCCTCGTGCCTTAGAGATCTTTCACCAGCTCCTCCAGGGAGAAACACCTCCACTCTCTGAACTCCGTGTGCTTTTCAGGTCGGGGGCAGTTCACACCTGGGAGTTCACGGCTACCCCCCAATTCCGCGAAGGAACAGTCGCGAGCATTTTGGTCATTGTTCGCGATGTCAGCGCACGGCGGCAAATGGAGGAGGCGCTGCGCGAGAGTGAAATACGACTCCGCACTATCTTCGAGAACGCCGCGATTGGCATTGGGTTGTCAAACCTGGAAGGACGGCTGGTACGGAGCAATCCTGCTTTGCAAGAGATGCTCGGCTACAGCGAGGAAGAGTTACGTGGGATGGTCTTCACCGAATTTACCTATCCGGAGGACCGGGAGGTGGATTGGGACCTCTTTCAAGAGTTGATGGCGAACAAACGAGAGTACTACCAACGCGAGAAGCGCTACATTCGCAAAGACGGGGGCTTAATTTGGATCCGTCTGACTGTCTCCCTCATTGAGGGGGCTAGGGGCGAGCCCCAGTTCGCCGTGGGAATGGTGGAAGACATCACGGCACGCAAGCAGGCAGAGGAGGTACTGCGCCACCGCGAGGAATATTTCCGCGCGCTCATCGAAAATGCCTCAGATATCATGTCGATCCTCAACGCCGACGGCACCGTCCAGTACCAGGGGCCGTCTGGCGAGCGAGTGCTGGGCTATACCATGGAGGAATTAGCCGGCCAGAATGCTTTTGCCTTCGTCCACCCGGAAGATCTCGAGCAGCTACTGCAGACGTTCGTGCAAGGAATCGAGATTCCCGACCATATCGTCACGATGGAGTTCCGCTTTCGCCATAAAGATGGGTCATGGCGGTATCTCGAAGGGATAGGCAAGAATCTGCTCGCTAATCCTGCAGTGGCAGGAATTGTGGTGAACTCCCGCGATGTCACGGAGCGCAAACGGGCGGAACAAGCGTTGCGGGAGAGTGAAGAGCGCTTCCGTTTACTCTCCGCTTCTTCGCCCGTCGGTATTTTCTCGAATGACGTGGCCGGTGCTTGCCTGTACACGAACTCGCGGTGGCAGGAAATTGCGGGAATGACAGCCGAAGAGAGCCTCGGTAATGGCTGGCTCATCGCCATTGCCCCGGAAGATACCGAGAAAGTGCTGGCCGAGTGGCAGGCGTGTGTCAGCGCAGGTCGCAAGTTTTCTCACGAGTTCCGCTTTCGCCACCCCAACGGTGAGACCCGTTGGGTACGCGCACAGGCCACAGTGTTGCAGTCCGATTCCCATACCCCGCTCGGCTATGTAGGGACGGTCGAGGACATTACCGAACGCAGGCAGGCTGAGGCCGAGCTCGAACAACTCCGCCATCAGCAAGAATTGATTCTGCAATCGGTCGCTGATGGCATCTATGTGCTGGACCGCCAGCGAAAAGCGATTTTTGTGAATCCCGCCGCGGCGAGAATAGTTGGATATTCACCCGAGGAACTGCTCGGACACTCCATGCACGACCTGCTGCATCACTCCAGGTCAGACGGCACTCCCTACCCACGCACGGAATGCCCAATTGAGGTGACCTTCACCGACGGCACCCTCCATCAGGTGGCGAATGAGGTATTCTGGTGCAAAGATGGCACCAGTTTCCCCGTCGAATATACGAGTGCCCCAATGCGAGAAAACGGCCAGATTGCCGGGGTGGTTGTCGCCTTCAGGGACATCAGCGAGCGGCGGGCGGTGGAGCGCATGAAGGATGAATTTATCTCGGTGGTCAGCCATGAACTGCGCACGCCCCTCACCTCCATTCGCGGCGCCTTGGGGCTGCTGAGCAGCGGGCTGGTGGGCGCGCTGCCCGACAAAGGCCAGCGCATGTTGGAGATTGCCGTCAATAACACCGACCGGCTGGTACGGCTGATCAACGACATTTTGGACATTGAACGGATGCAGTCTGGCAAGGTCCTGATGCAATATCGCCTCTGTGACGCCGCGGCCGTGCTCAGCCAGGCCAGCGATGAGATGCGAGCGCTCGCCGACAAGGCGGAGGTGACGCTGGCCGTAGGGGCTGCGCCGCTCCGCCTGTGGGCCGACCCCGACCGGTTGGTGCAAACCCTGACCAATCTGCTCAGTAATGCGCTCAAGTTCTCCCCGCCCCAGACGACCGTGCACCTGCAGGTCCAGCGCCAGGGGGAAGAGGCAGTGTTTACGGTGCAGGATCAGGGGCGGGGGATTCCCGCCGACAAGCTGGAGAGTATCTTTGAGCGCTTTCAGCAGGTCGATGCCTCGGACTCGCGCCAGAAGGGGGGCACGGGGTTGGGGCTGGCT
>JACQEL010000580.1 GCA_016200595.1 Deltaproteobacteria bacterium | reverse complement strand
CGCTCACTACGTTCGCTCTATGGCGTGCAACAAAAGTAGATCTTACCGTGAGCCGTTAGTTATTAGTTTTTAGCCATCAGCCATAGAGTGAGCGTAAGCGAACGGGCCATCAGCCACGTGCTAAAGAGCAAGCTAGAGGCTATAGTCAATCGTTGAAAGCTACCAGCACACGAGGAAGTTATGCCAACCTATCAAGGTGGATGCCATTGCGGGCGGGTACGATTCGAGGTCACGGCCGACCTGGACCAGGTAGTTGATTGTAACTGTTCGATTTGCACCAAGAAAGGGTTTCTCCACCTGATCGTCGAGCCTGGGCAATTCCGCCTGCTTACTCCCGGAGATGCGGTGACCCTCTACCAGTTCAACACCCAAACCGCCAAACACTACTTTTGCCCGGTCTGTGGGATTCATTCCTACTACGTTCCGCGTTCGCATCCGGACAAGATCGATGTCAACGTCCGTTGTCTTGAAGGAGTGGACCTCCAGCATCTTACGCTTCAGCCCTTCGATGGCCGAGAGTGGGAAAAGAGCCGGCATACGCTGGACGGGTAGACCCTGCGAAATCCCGCATATTTCCAGGCTTTTGTGTCTTCGTGCATCATCATGCACGCCCCAACCCGCAACCTATCCGCAACCATACCCAAACAACTCACGCCGGATCAGTTAGTCCTCCTGCGTAAGGCACTGTGATTCCGAGGTCATTCAGTATGCTCGTCTGTGAACGATCTCTCGCGCACTGCTCGCACGTCCACGCTATGAGATTGTCGAGCGAAAAGGACTAGGTCATCCAGACACCATTAGCGACGCGGGGATGGACGCCATTGCTGTCGCACTCTGCCGAGTACGAGCGCATCACCAGCCACATTCTGCATCACAAAAACACCGAGCTGGCACCGTTTGACAACCGCATGCTGGGTACAGGATAATCGCCCTCATGCAAGAGGATAATGCTAGCACGAGGCACACCGAGACTCGACGGCTGGCGGCCATCATGTTCACCGACATGGTGGGCTTCAGCCGTCAGATGGGCAGTAACGAGGCGCGTACCCTGCGGCTGCTGGCTGTACATAATCACCTCATCGAACAAGCGGTGACAGAACATCACGGCCACGTCATTAAGACGGCCGGCGATGGCTTCTTGGTCGAGTTTCCCTCCGTGGTCCACGCCGTGCAGTGCGCCCAGCACCTGCAGGGGCAGTTTCAGGCCCACAACGCAGAAAGGGAGCAAGGTGAAGAGATCCACATCCGCATCGGCATCCACCTGGGCGATATTGTGGTGCAGCCGAATGGTGATGTGCTGGGCGATGGGGTCAACATCGCCTCCCGCCTGCAGACACTCGCCAAGCCTGATACCGTTTGCATCTCGCACAAAGTCTATGAGGAAGTTGAGAAGAAGCTGGCCTTGGGTACGGTTGTCTCGCTAGGGCGACCGAAGCTGAAGAACATCACCCAACGGTTCCCTATCTATACCCTGCTATCCGAGCCACCAAAAGGGGTACACCAGACGCTATGGAGACAGTGTCTGAAACTCTCTCGTAGGGTGGGCACTGCCCACCGTGTTTGGGTGGTTGTAGTGGGGCTTGTGCTAATCACGGGCACAATCGTTGCCATCCGGTATCTTCCTCCTCGCCCGCCACTCAGCCCTCAGGACTCAGCACTCAGGACTGGTGCCGCCGCGCCAGTGGCGCTTCCCTTGCCCGACAAACCCTCCATCGTCGTCCTGCCCTTCGTGAACATGAGCAAAGACCCTGACCAAGAGTACTTCAGCGACGGCCTCACTGACGTCCTCACCAGTGACCTCTCCCGCATCTCCAGTCTTTTTGTCATCGCCCGCAATTCCGCTTTCACCTACAAAGGCAAGGCGGTGAACATGCATGACCTCCGGACGGACCTTGGCGTGCGCTATGTGCTGGAAGGCAGCGTGCAGAAAGCTGGGACACAGGTGCGCATTGTCGCACAGTTGATCGACACGACAATGGATAGCCACTTGTGGGCCGAGCGCTACGACCGTCCACTCACAGACCTCTTTGCCCTGCAGGATGAGATCGTGCAGAAGATCGTCACCACGCTGAGGTTGCAGCTCTCGGTGCAGGAGCAAGGGTACATTATGCGTAAACACACCGACAACCTGGAGGCCTATGACCTCCTCCTGCGGGGGATCGAGCCGTTTTTTCGCTCCACGCCAGAGGCCGTTGCCCAGGCTCAGCACCTGTGGGAGCAAGCCGTGGCACTGGACCCGCAATATGCGGAAGCGTACGCATACCTGAGTTGGTGCTACTACCGGGAATGGGGCTTTCACTGGAGTGCCGACCCTCGGGGCTCCCTAGAGCGAGCGTTGGTGCTGGCGCAACAGGCAGTGGCCGCGGACGACTCTCTGCCGCTCGCTCATTCGCTCTTGGGCAACGTTTATGCGGCCAAACAGCAGTATGACCAAGCCATCGCCGAGGGGGAACGAGCCACCGCTCTCGATCCTAACAATGCCGACAGCTATTACATGCGCGCGGAGGTGCTAAACAGCGCAGGCCGGCCCGAAGACGCCCTGCGGTCCATAGCGCAGGCCATGCGGCTCAACCCCCATTATCCGCCCCTCTATTTATACGAAGTGGGCTGGGCCTACCTCTCGACTGGGCGATATACCGAGGCGATCGCCACACTGCAGGATTTCCTCAGCCGGATCCCCAGTCATCCGGTTGGGCGCCGCCTCCTGGCTGTCAGCTACCTGTATCAGTGGGACTATCAACAGAGCCCCGATGCCCAGACCCTAGAGCCGGCGTTGGCGGAGGCGCAACGGCTGATCGCCCTCAATGACTCCTCCCCTTGGGGCCACTAAGTACCGTGCGCCGTAATTACGCAGCGAGTTGCAGCGGCGTCGGCTCCTCGAATTTAGCGAGCAGTTTAGTTT
>JACQEL010000043.1 GCA_016200595.1 Deltaproteobacteria bacterium | reverse complement strand
GACACGACACTATTAAAGATGCCAACCACAGCCAGATAGTAGAAGTGCTCTTTCACCACAGCATAAAAGAGATAGAATTTGCCGATAAATCCCGCCATGGGCGGCAAGCCAGTCAGGGAGAACAGAAAAATAGCCATAGCGATAGCCGGCAGCGCACCACCACGCCAGGCTAACCCCCTGAAGCCTTCGAGATCTTCTCTCCCGGTATTATTCGCCACCACCATGACGACCAGAAATGCGCCAAGATTCATCAGGTAATAGACGATCAGGTAGAAGAGCATCGCCCGCAGTCCCTCGTCGCTCAGCACCACAAACCCCATCAGGGTGTACCCCGCATGAGCGATGCTGGAATAGGCGAGCAGCCGCTTGACATTCTGCTGATTGAGCGCGGCCAGATTCCCCAGCGTCATGGTGATCATGGAAATCACCAGCATCAGTTGAGGCCAATCGACACCCGCGAGGATGTGCCATGCCCCTCCTTCTCCCGCTTTAGACAGGACAGGGTAAAAGAAGCGCATGAGTAAGGCGAACCCGGCCGCCTTGGAACCAACTGCAAGAAACGCGGTGATCGGAATCGGCGCGCCATGATAGACATCAGGCGCCCACATGTGGAACGGCACCGCCGCAATCTTATAACCAAAACCAGCAAAAATGAGGACCAAAGCAATCAACAGCGCGAGGTGATTCGGGTCTCCTTGCATCAACGCCGCATTGATCTCGGCATAGTCCATAGTGCCGGTAAGACCGAAAATCCAGCTCATTCCGTAAATCATCGCACCGGAGGCAACACCACCGTAGATGAGATACTTGAGCGCGGCCTCGCCCGACCGTCGATTATGACGCTGATACCCAGTGAGCACATAAGAAGTAAGGCTGACAAACTCCAGCGATAGATAAGCCATCAGCAGATTCGCCGCCGAAGCCATGAAGAACATTCCCAGGGTGCTCCCGAGCAGGATGCCATAGTACTCGCCTTGGTTCGGACCTTTCACTTCGTTCGAGCCTAAGGACATCCATACCGCTCCAGCCGCTGATAATGCCAGGATAACCTTGAAGAAAACGGCAAAGTTGTCGAGCACTATCATACGATGAAAGAGCCAGCAGCCATCACTGCCGCACTGCAGCCCGGCGATCAAGCGATAACCAAAAAACGACAGCCCTGAGGTAAAGACGAGGGCAAGGGTGGCGCCAACGAGGGCAATATTTCCTAGCTTCTCTTTATCTCTTACGAACAGATCAGCGATAAAGATCACCACAATCGCTAGGGAAAGAATCCCCTCAGGATAGAGGTAGACAAGGCTATCAACACTGCCAAGGCTCATGTTTGCCGAATCCTTCTCTCTTAGTGAAGGGCCACAGCCGTTCCCTGGGCCGCGGCGAGCACGATCTTATTCAAATTCAACAAAGAAACATTGAGAAGATCGAGCACGGCATGAGGATAGACACCAAGGATGAGCACAACCACACCGATGGGAATCAGCATGCACAGTTCTCTGGCATTAATCTCCGAAAGATGCATCTGCGCATAGTCCTCACGCGGTTTTCCCAGGAACATTTGCTGGATGGTCCATAAGAGGTAGCCAGCAGTCAGAATAACCGTAGCTGCGCCCATCACCGTTGGGATCTTGTACCGCTGCCAAGCGCCGAGTAGCACCAGCACCTCGGAAATAAACGCAGACAGACCTGGAAGTCCCATCGCCGCAAAGAACGCCAGGGCCATCACCCCGGTATATACGGGCATCACTGATGCCAACCCACCGAAACCATCGATACGGCGGTGGTGCGCCCGATCATAGATCACTCCCACGATAAGAAAGAGCATCGCCGTGATCGTGCCATGATTAAACATCTGCAGCACAGCGCCATTGATTCCTTGTGGAGTGAACGACGCCATCCCCAGCATGACGTAGCCCATGTGGCTAATGCTGGAGTAAGCCACCAGCTTTTTCATGTCCTTTGGCTCAATAAAACACTGCGCGAGAGCACAGAGGGCGCCGTAGACGATATTCCAGGCTCCCAGCGCCCCTAAGAAATAGGGCGCCAGTTGGAAGTGCATTTTTTCTCCCGTTCCCGGGTCAATCGTTGTTACGCTGAAGTAAAGCGCAAGCATTGCGAGTAGCATCAGCACACTGCCGAATAATGTGTAGAGGAAAAACTTGATTGCGGCATATTCCCGACGCGGTCCTCCCCACACACCAATAAGGAAATACATCGGGAGTAACATGATTTCCCAGAAAATATAGAAGAGGAAAAAATCCATGGCACAGAAGACCCCGACCATGGCCGCATCAAGAAGAAGGAACAATGCGAAATAGCCCTTTACGGCACGGTCAATGCCCCACGCAGCAAGAATACAAATTGGACACAACAACGCGGTGAGCAATACCATTGAGATGCTGATGCCATCGACACCCACGAAGTATTCGATGTTGTAAGCGGCAATCCAGGGAACTTTGACAACGAATTGCAGTTCAGGAGTGGCACGATTGAAATTGAGGAAGAGCCATATCCCGAGAAGGAGAGGCGGTATAGTAAAGGCCAAGGCAACTTTCTTAACGAGATCCTGAGCTTGACCAGGAAGGCACAGGATGGCCACCATACCCGCGATCGGGATAAAGATCATGAGGGAAAGAACAGAGTGCTCCATGAAGACTCCTTCACCAGGGTTCAGTGGGGCTCAGGGGCGTCGCCTCTCAAGATCGGAGGACGCCAGAGCGGCCGTCGAGCGGAAAGCAGCGCCAGCACGCCAACCACCGCTAAGGCAATCACCACCGCAATCAATACAGGCATCAGCATTTCTGACGAAAGACGCGGCAGAAACTGCGCTGCCGCTACTGCGCCAACAATGACGTACAGATAGACATTGATGCTGCCAGTCTGGATTTGTCGTAACCGGTTGCCTATGGCGAAAATCCCATCTGCGATGGCGTTGACGAGGCCATCGATCACCAGATTATCGAACCAGCCGTTGAGCCACGCGATAAAAGCCGTGAGCCGAGCTGCGCCATTGACGAGGTAGTCGATAACATACAGGTCGAAATTCGCTCCTAACCAACACAACGCCAGAGTGCCGCGCACGAAGGTCGCCTGATAGATTTCGTCGATATAGTACTTGTTGTACACCAGATCGTAGAAAGCGCCGCCGCCGGCAGAAGAAAAGACTTCCGGAGAGAGGGTCTTGCGATAGTACATCTGATAAGCGAGCAGGATACCGGCAACGGCGATGCCAACCGACGCAATCATCAAAAGATACTCGAGCGATTCGACGGCATGCTCGGTCACGTGAGCCGCATGCCCATGTCCACCAACCAGTACTGGCTCAAGCCACTGCTCAAACCGATTACTTCCCCCGAGAGCGGCCGGCACTCCAAGAAAACCTGCCAGGACTGCGCCAGTCGCGAGAATGATCAAGGGGTAAGTCATCACCGGTGGTGATTCATGCAGATGGTGCTGGGTATGGTGATCAGCCCGGCTTTCGCCGAAGAAAGTCATAAACACCTGGCGGAACATATAAAACGCGGTCATCCCTGCTCCAGCAAAACCGAGCAACCACAGAAATGGATGTCCACCAGAGAAGGTCTTCCACAAAATCTCATCTTTGGAGAAAAATCCAGACAAGGGAGGAAGGCCAGCGATGGCAAGGGTAGAGATGAAAAATGTCATAAAGGTGTAAGGCATTTTCTCCCTAAGCCCGCCCATCTTGCGCATATCCTGCTCCCCACCCATCGCGTGAATCACGCTGCCCGAGCCAAGAAACAAACACGCCTTGAAGAAAGCATGGGTCAGCAGGTGGAAAATCGCCGCGGCATAAGCGCCAACTCCTACGCCCAGTACCATGTAGCCGAGTTGGCTGACCGTCGAATACGCCAGCACACGCTTGATATCGTTCTGCGCCAAACCGATGGTCGCCGCAAAGATTGCCGTTAAAGCGCCAACCGTCGCAACCACATTCATGGCAACCGGCGCGAGCGAAAAAACGAAATGCATGCGGGCCATCATATACACGCCCGCTGTGACCATCGTGGCAGCGTGGATCAAGGCACTCACTGGCGTCGGTCCGGCCATAGCATCAGGCAGCCAGACATACAACGGGATCTGCGCTGATTTGCCAGTGGCGCCAATGAACAAGAACAAAGCCGCTAGAGTTGCCGCGGGAATTCCCCACACTGAGACGGTCTGCAAATAGTGCGCGACAGGTACCAGTTCACGGAAGACAGGGGTCGTGCCGTGTCCGGCTGAGTTCAGCCCCCAGAAGATGGTGAAGATGCCAAGCGTGAAACCGGCGTCGCCAATCCGATTGACAATGAACGCCTTATTTCCCGCGGTGGTGTTGGCGTGCTCTTTATACCAGAAACCAATCAAGGCATACGAACACAGCCCGACACCCTCCCATCCTACAAACAGGAGTAAGAGATTGTCACCGAGTACCAGGGTGAGCATCGCGGCGGTAAATAGATTGAGGAAGGTGAAGAACCGCCAATAGGATTCATCATCGTGCATGTAGCCAATCGAATACACATGGATCAACCCGCCAATGCCGGTGACGATCAAGATCATTACGGCAGAGAGTGGATCGACCCAAAAGGCGATGTCTACCTTTAAGTCCCCAATGTGAATCCACGGAGCAACGAGAGTGTCCAGCAAAAACCGATGCTCCGGGCCAAGACGCAGAATGTGCAGGAACGCCGCCACTGCACAGAGGAACGCCACCCCCACGACTGAACACGCAATGAGACTAATGGCATTCTTGCCGAAACGTTTCTGCAGCGTGGCTCCCAGGATGCCATTCACCACCGCTCCGAGGAGAGGCAGCAACACAATCCAGCGGAGATACGACACCTCGAACGGGTGTTCCATAGTTTACCCTTGCAAATTATCCGTCGCTTCTACGTCGATAGTGGCAAAATTTTGGTAAATGCCGAGCACGATAGCAAGCCCGATCACTGCCTCGGCCGCGGCCAGCATAATGACGAAAATCGCGAAGATCTGGCCATCATAGCGACCCGAAGAAAAATGGGAGAAGGCAATGTAGTTGATATTGGCTGAGTTGAGAATCAGTTCTACTCCCATGAGAATGCCAATGGCGTTCTTGCGCGTAAGCACGCAATACAGCCCTAACGCGAACACCACCAAGCTCACGAGGAGGAAGTGTCGTAGCCCGATGTCGAGCAACGCTATACTCATGTCGGCACGCTTCTTAACTAAAATTGTCCCCTCTTATAAGGGGAACCGGGAAAAAATCAAGGGAGCCCGCACGCTCAAGGCTATGAGCCGGTCTCCTCGCGAATCTCTTTACGCGAAACCACCACTGCACCAATCAGCACCACGAGGAGGACGACCGAGGCAAATTCGAAGGGGAGAATATAGGGACCGAGAAAAGCATCACCGATCCCGTAGGTAGTGGGTGCCGCCTGCACGTCAGCCTTCTGCGCCCAACGGGCCCCCACGACGCCAACGCTCATGATGACTCCCACGGCGCCCACGATCAGAGCTGCCGGTAGGCGGCCAACCGAGCGGTTTGAGACAGCGACATCATCAATACGGTGAGTAAGCATGACAGCAAAAATAATCAGCACTAAGATGCCGCCAACGTAGACGAGGATCTGAATAACCGCGACGAAATCCGCCGCGAGCAGCGCATACAACCCGGCTACCCCCATGAAGGTCCCAAGCAAAGAAAAAGCCGAATAGACGATGTTGCGCGACAACGCAACTATCAGGGCCGAACCAATAGTCAAGGCGGCAAGAAGATAAAAGATCAAGGCTCCCATGGTCAGAGTCCCCTGAGTCGATGGATCATGCTGCGGCAGATTTCTGTTCGGCCTTGAGTTTCTTCATGTCTGCCGGTTCAGCAAATTCTTGAATGTAACGCATGCCGCGCTCGAGAATCGGCGCGACTACCGGATCAGTTTCTCCCTCTTTTTTCGCTTTGTATGCCACGACCGGCGCTTTAACGAAACGACGGATCATGCTCTCTAAGGAGAAGTCAGCACCTTCGAACTCGGTAGTGTGGTGAATTGAGCCAGTAGGACAGACCTCGCTGCACAGACCACAATACATACACTTGGCGATGTCGATGTCAAAGCGCGTGAGGAGCATCTCTTTGGTTTTCTGGTCTTTCGGCGCGTCAATAACGATGCAGTCAATCGGGCAGGCACGCTCACACGCGAGGCAGCCCGTGCAAATCTCTAAATCGACTTCAAGAATCCCGCGATAGCGGAAGGGGAGAGTATCCTGGATACGGACCGGCACCCGGTCAGGGTACTGAATCGTATACGGCTTGCGCACAAAATGAGAGCAAGTGACGGTCATGCCCTCGAATATAGTCGCCACCGCATCTTTGATGTTCTTAAAGTATCGGGCAATGTCGTTCTTCGCCATGCTCGACTCCCTAAATTGCTGGACTGTAATACAACTCCGGCCGTGCGCGCCGCAGATGGAATCGCACCCGCCTGGAGAACTGGACAAGAACCGCGACGGTGAGGATTACCAGACCATACTGCACAACTCGGTTTCCTTGCGGCCACACCACCATCCATATGGCTGTCCCGATGAGATTCATGAACCCGATAGGGACCAGGTACTTCCAGCACAAGATCATGAGTTGATCCACCCGTACCCGCGGTAGGGTCGCACGTACCCACATAGAGATAAAAACCCAGAAGTAGGACTTCAGGAAGAATACACCAAACTGCGATATGTTCAGGAGTACGGTATTGCTCGTCCAGGCGGGGACTTGCCAACCGCCAAAGAACAGGAGCGTCGCTACAGCGCCAATGACATAGAGGTTACCCCATTCAGCCATGAAGAAGAGCAGATAGCGAAAGCCACTGTATTCGGTGCAAAATCCAGCAACTAGCTCAGATTCAGCCTCAGGAATATCGAACGGTGTCCGATTCCCCTCGGCCAGGGCCGCCACGTAGAACATGAAGGCAGCAATAAAGGTAAAAGGGTTATGGAAGGCGAACCAGTGCCACGGTGCCCAACCTTGCGCTGCAATGATCCCTTGCGTACTGAGCGTCCCACTCAACAGCACAATTGGCAGTAAGGCCAAACTAGCCGGAATTTCATAGCTGATGATTTGCGCGGCAGAACGAATTCCACCGATGAGCGACCACTTGTTATTCGAGGCCCAGCCAGCCATCAACACACCAACCACGACCAGCGCAGTAACCGCAGTCAAGTAGAGAATACCGACGTTCATATCGGCAATGATCAGAGAGCTGCTGAACGGAATAACCACAAAGGTCGCAACAATGCCCCATACCACGAAGTACGGGGCAAAAAGGAAGAGCGGACGGTCGGCAGCATCCGGGACGATATCTTCTTTCAGCAGCAACTTGATGCCATCAGCCAGCCATTGCAGAAATCCCTGTGGTCCTACGCGATTAGGTCCGATTCTGGACTGAATACGTGCCCACACCCGACGCTCCAGCCAACTGGTGACCCCGGCAATCGGCAAAAAGAAGCCAAAGACCACGAGTACGCCGAAGAGAATCATCATCAGCGCGTAGACTACCTCCACTGGCATTCCAGCGAAGGCACCGTTTGCTATCAGTCGATCGATGAATGGCTGCATAGCGTCGCTGTGAGTACCTCACTCCCTCGTTTTTGTCTAGCGGTCTACCTCGGGCGCGACCACATCAAAGCTGGCGATTAGCGCGATGAGGTCGGCGATCATCAGGCCACGGCTTACCTTGTCAACGATACTCATCGCCGCAAATGAGCCGGTACGGATCTTGGTGCGGTAGGGAAACTCGCTGCCGTCGCTCACGACATACCATCCCATATCTCCGCGCGAGCCTTCGACGCGGATGTAGGCATCTCCGCTTGGTGGCTTGAGCTTGCGTGCGACCTTGGCCAAAACCGGACCAGGCGGCATCATGTTGAGGCATTGACGTACGATCTTACATGACTCACGCATCTCTTTCATGCGCACCATGTAGCGATCGAAGCAGTCGCCCAGGGTCCCTACTTCTCCGGTTCCGACCGGAACGTCAAATTCCAGTTCCGAGTAGATCGAGTAGGGTTCATCACGCCGCACGTCGTATTTGAAGCCAGAAGCGCGCAAATTTGGCCCGACCAGGTTGTAGTTGATCGCCTCTTCTTTACTGACAACTCCAACGCTAGCCAGGCGTTCAACATACACTTTGTTATACGAAATTAAATCGTGGTACTCGTCGATGAGCGGATCGAACTGGTCGAGAAAAGCAGTGACTGTTTCAGGGTATCCAGTTGGCAGGTCCCAGGCGACACCACCAATGCGCATATAATTAAAGGTCAAACGCGCGCCACACAGTTCTTCGAGCAAGTTATTGATCTTCTCTCGTTCACGTAAGGCATGAAGGAAAGGAGTATAAGCACCAATGTCCTGTACCATCGCGCCAACTGCGAGCAGGTGGCTGGCGATGCGTCCGAGCTCGCAGGCAATCACTCGGCAGAATTCTCCACGGCGGGGTACTTCGATATTGGCGATCCGTTCGCACACCATCCCCCAGCCTTGGTTGCACTGCATGGCCGAGACATAATCCACGCGGTCTGTATATGGCATGAATCCGTGATAGCCGACCTTTTCAGAGATCTTCTCGATGGAGCGGTGCAAATAGCCGATGTCAGGAATGGCCGTGCGCATTACTTCGCCATCGGCTTTGACGATAAAACGTAGCACTCCGTGAGTACTGGGATGCTGCGGCCCCATGTTCAGGGTCATCTCTTCGGTGGTCAATCCACCGTCACGCTGCACCTCGACTTCATAGCCTGCCAGGCTCATGGAAACCTCCAAAGAAACGATGAACGCGGAATGATGAATGATGAATTAAAGACAAGTAATTCAGTATTCATTTTCTATCGTCTGTCGTTCATCGTTCATCGTTCATAATTCATCATTTCAGAAGGCTTTCTCGCCGTGTACTGATGCCATGATATTCTTCAGGCTCAACAAAATCTTTGCGTAGGGGGTGTCCGACCCAGTCTTCCGGCATTAACAAGCGACGTAGGTCAGGATGGCCAGTAAAGATCACGCCGAGGAGATCATAGATTTCCCGCTCGTGCCAGTTTGCCGCCTTCCAGACCCCCTCTATCGACGGCATGATAGGGTTCTCGCGCGGGACATCGACCTTCACAACAATCTTATGGCGGTGGGGATAAGAGTAGAGGTGTAAGACTACCTGAATTTTATTCTCTTTGAGGTAATCCACACCCGACATATTGGACAGACAGTCGAAAGCTAAGGCTGAGTCCTCTTTGAGAAAGCGACACACCTCAACTATCGCATCAGGTTTCATCACGAGAAAGGGATCGAGGGCTTTCTCGTTGAACGATTCAATCGCTTCGCTAAAGCGTTCTTTGACTTTTTGCTGCACCT
>JACQEL010000543.1 GCA_016200595.1 Deltaproteobacteria bacterium | reverse complement strand
CGCAAACGCCCAGCGCAGATGCACGTTGCCGATCTTCTTGCCCGAGGTGCCCAGTCGTTTGCCGCCCGATTCTTTGGCGCATTTCACCAACCGGCAGTACGAGACAAAATCCTGCACGCGCGGAAAGCGGGCGATGTCCTGAATCTCATACAAAATGACCAGCTACATGGACCTGGCTCCCAAAGGACGAGACGAGGACAGCCTTCCCAGACCCACGGCATGGCTGCGACGCCACGATCAATACGGCAGTTGACGGATTGCTATGGGAGGCAATGAGTCTGGTGAACGGAGCACGGGACGCGGATCCCTCATGGTATTGATCCCGATGAGGCGATTTTGACTGTTCAGCAGCAGCACGACCAAGTGTTCGCGATCTTCGTCCGCTAGGTGCGCCCTGAGCACATGGGCAGCGTCGGCGGAGCTATGAATACGCGGACGCTCCAGTTGCGAGAGCGATCCCTCACGAACCAGCGCGACGCGCTACACCGGAATACGGTAGTGCTTGGTCTTCTCTGTCAAGGTCGGAATCACTGCTGTCGTCGTAGAGAGTAGCGCTCCTTCATCATCCACTCCGACTGGCGCCTCTCCGCGACAGGCAGGGTGTAACCTGTGTGTCCTGACATCAGGTCGGCGTCGTCGTGACGCAGTACACCATGGACCCACTGACGTGTAGGCCGTGGGCGCTCAGTACCGCAGCCCGGATGAAGTGAAACGGAATCCGGGAACACAATCTCCCAGATTTCATCTGGGCTACACTACTAAGTATGTGAGGAGACCCTCACTTTTTTGTGCTGGACGAGTTTGGCGGCTTTGAGTCCCTTGAGAAGACGGTCAACCACTGCCCCCACTTCGGCACGCGCCGACTGGACATCTTCAGCTCGGGCGATCACCATCGCGGCTTCGGTGAGCGATCCAAGAAGGATATGGGCGAGTGGCTCAACCGGCAAGAAATCGACCTCCCCAGCGTCCATGGCGGCTTGGAGACTCTGGCGCACTAGGCCTACACCATACTCAGCATCGATGCGGCGCCAGGTCTCCCAGCCCAGCACCGAAGGGGCGTCTAACAGCACGATGCGCTGGACTGCCGGCTCCAGGCAGGCATCGAGAAACGCTTGGCAACCAACGCGTAGCCCTTCCCAGGGTTCAGTCTTGGCCAAATCAACGGCGGTGCGAACTTTCTCGACGAGCTCTCGCTCGGCATCTTCAAAGACCGCCTGGAACAGGTCCTCTTTATCCCGGAAGTGGTGGTAGAGAGCACCACGGGTGACACTGGCTCGCTGAACAATTTCCTCGGTCGCGGTGTCGGCATAGCCCTTTTCGGTGAAGAGGGCGCGCGCGGCTTGTAACAGGGCCGCCCGCGTCAGCTCCGATTGTTCGGCTTTACTCCTCTTGACATTCATACTGTCTGTATGTAAATACCTTCTGTATGTATCCTAATGAAAATGCTGGAGCGAGGCAAGGGCTGGCTACCGAGGAGTCCTGTTGAGGGCACTGGTTTGCTGCTTACCCGCAGAGGTGCACGCACCTACCAAGGCAACTAAGGATACGTCAGCTCAAAAGAATAGCGGAGGTTGCTCATGTCTCAAGTTGAACAATGGGTTGAGAAGTTTAGGGGTTTTGGCGCGCAACCAAGCCCGAGTCGTTACGTCGCCCTCTTCGATCCTGAGGGAACGGTTTTCGACTCTGGCATGGAGCGTCCGCTCAAGGTCGCCGAGATGGCGCCACACATGGAAGGGATCCTCACACTGATGCCGGACCTCCACATCACCGTGAACCGTTGGCATACTCGCGACCATACGGTGTTCGTTGATGCACAAAACTCGGCGACGCTCGCTGGCCGCAAAATCCTGTGGGATGCCGTGTATTGTGTGACGCTCCGGGGAGACCGCGTTATTCGCGGGCGGCGCTACTATGACCGTGCCCCACTCCTCGCACGGGTGCATCCTGCCTTGCCCTCAATGCCGCTGTACGAGCCGGTTATTGACCAGGAACTCGAACAGGCAATCGCCGCCGGAACCTCAGCGCCGGGTCTCAGTCTGGCAGAGTTTCTTGAGCACTACGCACGGGTCTGGCAAAACCCACACCCTCGGCAGTTCGCCGCCTTCTACCATCCACACGGACGCATGTTGAATCCTGACATGGTTCGCCCGCTGTGGAGAGTAGAGATTCCTGGGTATTACGCCGCCTTGCTCTCTGCCATCCCGGATCTCCGCCTCGAGCGGTTGGACTGGGCCGGCGACGAACAGGCGCTCTATGTGGAGTGGCAGGCGAGTGGCACCTTCGTCGGTAAATCTTTCCAACTCAACCTGGGGGACCGCTTCGAGTTCGTCGAAGGCCGCGTCATTTATGGACAGGCCTATTTTGACACCGTCGTACTTCTCAGCGCACTCGACCCTTCGATTAACGCTCTACATTTTGCTCTGTCGGCTGGAGCAGCCTCGGCAGAAAGTCGCTAACAGTGGCACCTCCTGCCGATAGCTCTGACACGGCAGCATAACTCCACATCGCTCCACGTCATATCGTAACGAGTCTCAAAATATACTCAGAATGGAGGAACAAGATTATGGGAAAGATCGATCAATACGTCGCGTATGCTACGGCCTTTGAAGAGGCCTATTCTAGTGACAACTGGTCTAAGCTTGAGCCCTTTTTCACCGAAGACGCAGTGTACGCCTTCGTCGCCCCAGCGCCATTTGGCGGGGAATATCAAGGACGCGCGGCAGTGCTCACGCAATTTCAAAACTCGGTGAACGGCCTTGATCGTCGCTTCGACTCCCGCACGGTCGAAGTGTTGGAAGGTCCGATCGAAAAGGACGGCGGCGTGTGGATTCGGTGGGCAGCGATTTACACCCTTGCTGGCGCACCGGACTGCCGTATGGAAGGCGAAGAGCGCGCTGTGTTTACGGGAGAGCGTATTTCGCGCTTGGAAGACTCCATGAGCGATGCCGAAGCTGGTCGTGTAGGAACCTACTTTGCGCAACATGGCGCGCAGCTGAAACCGGTGAAGTAGCCTCTTTGAGTGGATATCAACTCTGCCGTAGGCAGGGAGACGGGCATCACAGACGAGCAGTTGACGGATCTAGCTGCTTTCGAGACAAGCCCTCACTTTGATCGACGAGAAAAAGCAGTGCTACGCTACGCTGAAGGGATGACACATACGCCCGCTGCTGTTTCCGACGCGGTAGATGCAGAGATCCAGGTCCTGTTTAGTTCAGAACAAATCGTTGAGTTGACGGCGGCAGTCGCGTTGGAAAATTTTCGCGCACGGTTTAACGCGTTCGCGGGAATGACGACTCTGCTCGTCTTTCAGTAAAACCGACCCCTGAAAGGTTGTTGAAACTCTCGTTAACCCTTTACGTAGCCCAACCCCTCAACGATGAAGCCGTCTTTAACCCTCATGAGGTTGACACCGCGCACGGAATTTTGAGTGTCATCACCCCACCAGAAACGCCAGCGAATAATCGCCCGCTCATCGGCCACGAAGACGTCTTCGAGATCGAAGTGGGTATTCGGCGTGGTTGCAATCGACTGCCACAGCGCCACACACGCTTCGCGCCCCACATGACGTGCGCCGTCGGGTGCTGGTGTCGTGTTTTCGATGACGCAATTCTCGGCAATGAGATCAGCCAAGCCTACGGGATCATGACGCTGAAACACGGCGTTGAATCTCTCTATCACTTCGGCAGTGCTTCTTTTGTGCATAACGATATCCTCTCTATTTCTGCTACTTGTGGTCTGGAAGGTGAATGTCAAACTTTAGCTGCGCGGCGCGCTTGCTGCTCTTCAAACAGCGCCAGTTCCTCCGTGAGAGCTTTGGCGACACTCGGTCGCTCGTACAGGCGATTGGTGTAGGCTTTCAGCGCCGGCCACCTTGCCAGATCCACACCGGTAAATTTGGCCCAATTCAGCACCGTGATGAGATAGGCATCGGCGACCGTGAAACCATCCAGCAGATAGTCCTTGCCGTCGAGGTGGTTGTTCAGGTAGGAGAAGGCTCGCTCAGCTTTCTCCCGCGCGTGGATTTTGGCCTCTTGTGGCCTGCTCGGGTCAAGCAGCGGGATGAACACGACCTTGTGCAGCTCGGAGGTAATGAAGTTAAGCCATTGCTGCAGGCGATAGCGAGCCATACCACTTTGCGGGGCCAGGCCCGACTGAGGGTTCTGGTCGGCGACATATTGCAGCACCACCGGATTTTCGGTGAGTAGCTCGCCTGTATCCGTGCGCAGCACCGGCACCTGACCCATGGCGTTTACTGCCAAGAAGTCCGATCCATCGGCGAGCCGCTTGGATTTCGTATCGACGCTGATGAACTTGCCTTCGATACCCACCTCGTAGAATGCGATGCGCGTAGCCATTGAGCAGGCCAGAGGGGAAAAATAGAGTTCCATAGTGACCTCCTGCAATTTTTATTTGCGATATCTGCGTACATGCTTAAGCACGTTTGTCGTCGGCCTCAATTACTTGTGAGGTAAAGAGATCGCGCACTCGCCGATTGCGAAACGCTTGTGCTTACGACCGCGAAGATGGACAAACGTTAGAAAAGAAATAGAAGTTTTGTTATCGCTCGATTCGAGGCAGGGCTTTAGCAAAAGTTTCAGCGACGAAGACTACACCTTGACATCACTGAGGTGGGCTCTACTTCACCGAGCGGGAGGAGCTTTCCCGAATACGACTTTCACGTGTTCCTCATAGGTTTGGAGCGTCACCTCGGTCTCTGCGTCAGCAGGATAGAAAACTTCGACGTGCAGTTCCTGTAACGTCACGTCGTGCGGCGTCGCCACCGTCGTGACGGTGCTGAACATCCGAGCGATCTTGCCATCCAGGTTCAGTTCCATGGGGAGGATCAGTGCCTGCGGCCCCTCAAGCTCAGGTTCACGCCATCGGGTCGGAACGCCAGGGTAACTCAGAATATCCGTAATCAGTTTTCTCAGCGTATCGTCGCGCGCCCACGCCAGCCTGCGATACGCCTCGTTCAACATCGCTTTGGCGCTTGCCTCCCAGTTCACCATGACTCTGCGCAGGCTGTTGGGATCGAAGAGCAGATGCAGCAAGTTCACACGGGGCGGTGTTGACACGCACAGAGGGAAGAGGCCAGCAGGCTCTTTGCCTAGGATGACCGTCAGGAATCGCACAAAGGCGGCGTTGGCCATGATCACGTTCCAGTACCGATCGTGCGCGAGGGCACTGCGCGGCTCGTTTGACTTCAACATAATCTCGACAACCGCGCGGACCTGGGCCATGCGCGGATCAGCCAAACTGGTCTCGCTGTAAACCGGCGCATAGCCGGCAGCCAGCAGCAGCACGTTGCGCTCGCGCAGCGGCACGTCGAGCACGTTCGCCAAGGTGAGCAGCATTTCCCGACTCGGCGCCGCACGACCGGTTTCGAGAAAGCTGATGTGGCGGGCGGAAACCTCGGCTTCCAGCGAGAGTTCGAGTTGGCTTAGGTGACGCGCTTCTCGCCAGCGACGAAGCAGCGGCCCGACTCCATTTGGCTCTATGACCGTTCCGTTTTTCTGCATATCCATGCGAAAGACAGTACCAGCCTTGAGTACGCCGAGCCATTACCTGCGAGGTAATAGGCGAGGCGCGAAGAAGGCCACAGCCGGAAGTCGCTTACTTCACAAGTAATCGACTTTCTCCGTTGCGCTGATTATTGATCCGCTATCTTTATCAACGGAGAGAGAAAAACCTTATGCACAGAAGAAATGTTCTGAAGTCGATCGCGTCTGCCGCCGCTGGAGTTGGATTGGTCGCCGCTGGCGCTGAAACGGTCCCAGCGGGAAGCGCAAAGACGAGAGCTGCGGCGGCGAAGATGCCTCGTACGTCATTCATCGAGACTAAGGACGGTACGAGCTTATTCTATAAGGATTGGGGCGCGGGGAAGCCTGTCGTCTTCCTTAGCAATTGGGGGTTGAACTCCGACATGTGGCAGTACCAGATGACCCCCATGGTCAGTCAGGGCGTGCGGTGCATCGCGTACGACCGGCGCGGCATTGGCCGCTCCAGCCAGCCTTGGCAAGGCTACGATTACGACACCCTCGCGGACGACCTCGCTTCGGTGATCGAGCAACTTGACCTTCACAATGTTATGCTTGTCAGCCATTCGATGGGGGGTGGCGAGGTCGTGCGCTACTTGTCGCGTCACGGCTCCGGCCGCATCGCTCGCGTCGTGCTCATCGCGCCGACTACGCCTTTCCTGTTGAAGACGGCGAACAACCCGGACGGGTTAGACAAAAGCGCTTTCGAGCAAATGCGCGCAGCGTGGTGCAAGGATTTTCCCAAATGGGTGGCCGAAAACACCGTACCGTACTTCGCGCAGGGAACTTCGCCGGAGATGATGCAGTGGGTAGCGAACCTGGCTCTTCAGTGTCCACTCAAAACCGCGATCGACCTCAGCCAGGCGTGGAGCGAAACCGACTTTCGCGCTGAACTGCCTAGAATCACCGTACCGACGTTGATCATTCAGGGTGATAAAGACACCCTGCCGATTGATCTGACCGGGCGGAAGACCGCCCCGCTGATACGGGGTTGTCAGTTTAAAGTGTACGAGGGCGAGGCGCACGGCCTCATGTTCACCAATATGGATCGCCTCAACGGCGACCTCCTTGCATTTATAAAGGGCTAAATCGAAACGTATGACATTGGTACAGTCTCTGACAAAAATCCCCCCGCGCTGCGCGCGGCCCCCTTTGCTAAAGGGGGCGTTTGATCCCCCCCTTTGTCAACGGGGGGCAAGGAGGGATTTCTCACTTCGAGTTATGAAGTGTACGAATCTTCTGTGGTTCGATTTAGACGCACAGGCAAGGAGCAACGACCCCATGGCAGGAGAAGGACAACTTTCGTTGTTGCGCCACTGCAACTTCACGTTGCATACCAGCAACGCTTGTTAGCCGCGGGAATGGGATTGGGAGTTTCGCGAGTGTCATCACTGTGGAAATCATCGCGTTCTGGCGGACATTCGTATCTGGCATGCAGCATGCAGGATACCGTCAACAGGCAACGGAATGAAAGCGATACCGAGTTTATGACGTATCTCACACCTTGAGAGGAAGATTCTTATCATGGCGGCGCGAGACGAGATTCAAACGCTCGTGGAGCAGAGTCTCTCCGCTTTTAACAAAGGAGATCGGTTCCGTTTCTGAATTTGTGAGACGACACCACAAAGGCCTGAAGCTAAGAAGGAAGAAAACTGTATGAACAATATTACCGCACTAGTCGATCGTTACGTCGCAACTGGCATGCTTTGCGCGCTCGCGCTGGTCGGCGTCTTCGGCTCCACGGCTCACGCGCAAACAGGTGGGAAAGAGATCACGCGAGTCGAGCGCAAGGCAACGCCGACGGAGCCTGGGAAATACCCGAAAGAAATGGTCGTCCCAGGTGATGGCGCCTTCGATGGCTCGTATACAAGCTCGATTGAGTACAGATCTGAAGATCGGAAGTTCACTGTCGCTCTCTGGGAGAGCGGACCCGGCGTCCTCAAGACCGACGCCTATCCGCATGACGAATACTGCCTCGTGCTCGCAGGGCATTTGATCGTCACGAATCGAAGCGGGCGCCGAGAAGAATTCGGCCCGGGAGACACGTTCGTCATCCCCAAGGGCTGGGCTGGAACTTGGAATATGACGACCCGCTTCAAGAAGCAGTACGTTGCCTTCGAGTAGATTACGCTGCGCCGAAAATTTCCGCGAAGAACGACGCCATCGCCTTCCATGACCGCTCGTCCGCCAGCTTATTATAGGCCAGCCCTGGTATGCCGGCACTGTCTGCGTCCGGATTGGTGAAGCTGTGCACCGTACCGCCATAGCTGATGATCTGCCAGTCCGCTCCCGCCTTGGTCATCTCCTCAGCCAGGGCGTTGGCCTGAGTTACCGGGACGAACGGATCGTCGGCGCCCGTGCAAACCAGGATTTTCGCCTTGACCTGACCGGCCACGGCCGGACGTTGCGTCTCCAGACCGCCATGAAAGGAGACGATACCTTTGAGCGGTGCACCGTCGCGGGCGAGTTCCAAGGAAAAGGTGCCACCCATGCAATAGCCGATCGCCGCTAACCGACTTGCGTCAACCTGCGGCAGGGAGGCGAGCTTGTCGAGGGCCACGCGCGCGCGTTGGCGGAACTTGGCCGGGTCCTCGCGCAGGGCGCCGGCATGTTTTATGGCCTCCTGCAGATCTTTGAACTCGACGCCGTTACCATAGGGATCACCCGCCAACGCGACGTACCCTAGCTTCGCCAGCCGCTCGGCACGTTGCTTGGCATGGGTGCCCAGACCGAAGGCCTCGGGCATTACCAGCACTCCCGGGCGCCTACCGGATGTCTGGTCGTCAAACGCCACAAATCCGCGAAGAGACACGTCGCCGTCCTGGTACTCGATGGTTTCCGTCTTCATACCACTACTCCTTTAGTTGCGTCTCAAGCTGATGAGACGCATGGTTGCAATAGTTCTGTCTTTGGTCTCTCCCAAAATGAGACAAGTTATTTTGCGGAGGAAGGGAGCGCACGTCAACTCCGTCCGATTACGCAAAAACAAGATTAACAGAGTTATTCGGGCTCCACGCCCAGCGCCACCAGAAAGCGTGTCACCATGTTGTAGGTGGCAATCACCCCTACCAACTCCACCACCTGCTGCTCATCGGGCAAAGCGGTCTTCACAGCCGCAAAAGTTGCCTCGCTGACCTGTACCTTGCGTGTCATCTCAAACGTGAGTTGCATCACCGCGCGCTCGGCCGCGTCAAATAACGCAGTGTTGTTGGCAGCCGCTGCGAAATCACGTAGAGCTATCACCTGCGCCTCCGTGCCCCCTACCCGCATAAACTCCGGCGTATGATGATGAAGCCCGTACTCCGCACCATTCAACATCGCCACGCAGAATACCGCGAGTTCCCGCAGCTTGGGCGCGAGGCTTAAGTCAGTCCTGACCGTCCGCAAAAAATCATTCCACCCCAGGGCATATGCCGGGCTGTGCAGGAGCATACGGTCTAGATTTAACAAGGTCCCGCCACGGCGTGCACGGAGCGGGGCTACGATCTCTTCGGGTCCAGCGTTGTCCTGGGGCTTGTAGGCGATGCGGGGCATAGTGCTAACCTCCTTACAGAAGAATCGAGTGCCTGTGGCTGGCGACACTGCTGACAACTTCTCCAATTTTTCATATTATACAAATATATGAAAACACAAGCGAACCCTAAACCCGCGCGGCCGCTTTTGGCCCGTGTGGGTGCAAGCCGGCAAGTAGCTATCCCCAAAAAGCTCCATGACGAGCTGGGCCTGGCTGCTGGTGATATCGTCGAAGTGGAGCGCAAGGGAAACCAGATCGTTCTTACGCCGAAGGATATCGTGGAAAAAGGCATTGCTGAGGGATTGGCAGACCTCAAGAAAGGCCGTGTCTACGGGCCGTTTTCATCCGTACAGGACATGCTCAAATCCTTGCATGGAGACAAGAAGCCCCGAAAGAAATCTAAACGCGCGGCCTAAATGCGGCTTTTTTATAGCGAGCGCTTTCGGAAAAGCTACCAGGTGGCGCCAGCCTCTATCCGGCGAGCCTTTGACAAACAAGCCGCCTTCCTTTCCCAAAACCTCCGGCATCCTTCCTTACAGGCCAAGAAGTACGACGAGGCGCGGAATATCTGGCAAGCACGAGTGACAAAAGATTGGCGTTTCTATTTCACCATCGAGCCCGACACCTACTCTCTCATCGACATCATCCCCCACCCGAAATAACCGAAACACCGCGCAACGCGGATGATTCGCCGGGCTTGATCAATTTGATTGACCAAAAATAACCAATCCCAGAGCCCAGTCTTCTTCCAGACCCACCCGTTTCTGTAAGTTGACACTGCCCCGTATAGGACATATCTCATCCTCAAGCACGTAAGTTGACTGTTGGCTGACAACCGTTAGATTTGTGCGCAGCCAGCAGTCGCTCTTAGATTAGAAAGGACGGTGGTAAGGTCGATGAAAACTGCGCTAGTTGTGGGTGGCACCGGTCCAAGCGGACCGTTTTTAGTCAAGGGTCTTCAGGAACGCGGCTACACGGTCGCGATCTTCCATCGCGGCACACACGAGATTCCCGAAATTCCTGACGACGTCGAACACATTCACGGCGATCCACATTTCCGCGAGACGCTAGACGCGGCAATCGCGGGGCGGACCTTCGATGTAGTGATCGCCACGTACGGACGCATTCGGGTGATCGCTGAAGCACTAGTAGGCAAGACCGAGCAGTTCATCGCGATCGGCGGCGTCCCAGCATATCGCGGTTATTTCGATCCCTCGGTGAATTTTCCTCACGGCCTGCCGATTCCAGTGCCCGAGACGGCACCCACTGTGCAGACCGAACAGGAGCACCGCTTCTCCTATCTCATTGCCAGCACGGAGCAGGCGGTGCTGGCGGCTCACCCGCACGGCGTAGTCTACCGCTATCCGTATGTGTACGGGCCTTATCAGTTGTTGCCGCGTGAATGGTGCGTCATCCGTCGCGTGCTCGACAAACGTCCGTTCCTGATCCTGTCTGAGGGTGGCCTGGGCCTGATGACGCATGGCTACGCCGGGAATCTCGCACATGCGGTGTTACTGGCGGTGGACAAGCCCGAGGTGGCGGCCGGGCAAATCTACAACTGTGGCGACGACATGCAATTCTCGGTGCGCCAGATTGTCGACATTATCGCCGACGAGATGAATCACAAGTTCGAGATCCTCAGCCTGCCAGCTGAGGTCGCCTACCCTGCGCGCAGCGTCAGCCTTGAGATTACGCCGCATCACAAGCTGATGGATCTCCACAAAATTAAGCAGCAACTCGGCTACAGCGATCCGCTGCCGCCCGATACGGCGCTGCGCCGCACGGCGCGGTGGTATATTGAGCATCAACCCGAGCGCGGCGGCGACATCGAACAGCGCCTGCAGGATGCGTTCGATTACGATACCGAAGACCACCTCGCGGCAATTTATCGTGACGCGATGGTGCGGGCCCGGGCATTCCACCGCGAGATGGTTCCTACGCCTCACCCCTACCCACATCCCAAAGAACCGGGCCTAGCCCGCGACCATCGGAACCGTTGAATGCTCGCTCACCAAAGTCATAGGTGGAGAGGCCCCCCCGTGCAGGGAGGGTGCGAGCTACACATTCGCTGCGGACTGCTCACGCAGCGCGCGCAACGGTTCAAGGGAACCCACCGACTGTGACTTCGCGCCCTTCTGCAGCGGCCGCGAGCCCGGCGCCACTTCGAACGGCGACGTCAGCCCCAGCTCTTTGCCAATCTCACGCACCGCGGGCATCACCTCGGTCGCGATCAGACGCATATTGTTCAGGCGGTCTTCTTGCGAGATCGGCCCGTCGTTCTGCCAAAAGGCGAAAATGCCCGGACGCAGCACTTCCAGCACCGTGCGCAGCTTCGCAATCACCGTCTGGGGCGTGCCGCAAATCACCTGCATCGCCCGCTCGACCGCCGGAAACGCCTCCAGTATCTGCCGCCGCGTCTGCTCCACATCCACCGGCTTGTCCTGCCAGATGGCCGACCGCGTCTTGATCTGCGCATCCGAGATGCTCTCATTCTTGGAGATGGTCGAGCCATCGGCCAGCCCCGCCCACGGACTGCCCTTGGTGGAGTCGGGGTCGGTGAACTGACGCGCCATCCGCTTGGTGGCATCCTTCGAGTTGTAGCCCGGCGGGAACATCCATTGCGGCTGGCCGAACAGACTGTACCCGATGCCCGCGCCCCCGAACATGTCCCACTGGGCGATCTCGCGCGCCTTCTCGTCCGTCTCGGCCACGTAGACCTTCTGCAGGTAGCCGAAATTCTCTGGCCCCACCTGATACCCCTCTTCGGCTGCCGCATCTTGGTACATGTTCCACAATTCCACCGTCGGTTCGAGGAAGGTCGCCAGCGCCACATAGGGGTAGCGATGTTTGGCACACCACACCACCGTCTCCGGGCTGAGCAGCCCCGGAATCCAAATCGGCGGATGGGGCTTCTGGATGGGCAGGCACCACGG
>JACQEL010000542.1 GCA_016200595.1 Deltaproteobacteria bacterium | reverse complement strand
GGCCGTGACGGTCTATCAGATCCGCGAGCGCCATCGCAATGAAGAAGTGCGCGAGGTCGTGCCGGCGGAGTACGAGGGCGTGTTGGTGACCGATCGGGGCCGCAGCTACGATGCCCAAGAACTGGCGGGGGTACGCCAGCAAAAGTGCCTGGCCCACATTCAACGCTCGCTCAGTGATGTATTGGCGCACCAGCAGGGCAAGGCGCGGGCCTTCGGCAGCCGGCTCAAAGGGTTGTTCCGCCAAGCGCTGGACTTGTGGCATGACTACCACCAGGGCCAACGGAGCGGGTTTGCGGCCCAAGCCCAGTACCTCCAGGATGCCCTCACTCATCATCTTCGTGAGCGCCCTCTGAAAGACCCTGATAACCAACGCTTGCTCACCGAATTGGGGGGCATCACGATCGGGGCAATCTGCTGCGCTTTCTGGACGACCCACGCATCGAGCCCACCAACAACCGGGCAGAGAGGGCGTTGCGGCCGGCGGTCATCGCCCGCAAGGTGTCGCAGTGCTCCAAGAACGCGCGGGGGGCGCAAACGTTTGCAGCGTTCACCAGTGTAGTGCGCACGTTGGCCGAGACTGGAGCCGATTCCGTAGTCGAAGGACTGTTGCATGTTTTCCACTCTGCGCAAATGCCCGATGCGTCCGCTGAAGCTTGTCACCAGAGCCGCTAATCAATTACAATAAAGAGAATCTGACAGGAAGGCTTAATTTTATAGAGTGATTTCTCACTCGGCTCGTGCTCATTGGTGGCTAGCTGGAGCCGGGGGCTGGGTTGCATCCGTAAGAAAGGAGAAACACGACGCCACACGACGCGGACTATTTCACAGAAGTGGAAGCCCAGAGTAAACTCCGCACTCCACACACGGGTGCGGGTGAAGCAGAGTGGAGGTGGCTACACCGCCGGCCTGATCGGGACCGTCCATGAGAAGGGCTACGATACGAAGGCGACAGGCTACTACGTTGTCATGTATTGGGAGAACGGCGACCCTGCTACCCAGTACAACCGAAACGGGTATGAGGACAGCGTTGAGGAGCCTGCGTGATGGCAGCCGTATACTCCTTACCTCTTCTTCTGTGAAGTTATGAACGCATAGAGTACTACGTTTTTTCCTGAACCCGCATGGGCTCTGCCCACTCCCCATCACTGTGGAGAGGATGCTTCTGTTTTGCGTATTCCCCTGACCTGGGGTGGCACGCTATAAGTTGCACCGGAAACCCTAACTGAGAGCGGCCCTACGCTGTTTGACAAACGCGAGGTGACAGTGGAATATTAGACTTTATTCGAAATAGCGATTTACGGTCAAAATCCCGGGAAATACGCATCAAAAACCTTATTTCTGATAATGTCTATTGTCTGCGCAGTAGCCAGGAGTTGCAAGGGCAAGACCATGAGAGCAAAGGTGTTACCGGTATGCTGGGTCTTAATTGTTCTATGTAGTTGTGCACCTGCTATCACGCAGATGCCGGTGTGCAACGGGATAGCAAAGGTCTCCTGCTGTGGGACGGATTGTCAGCAATGTATACACGTTAAATATTTGGGTGTTGGCGGGTTTTTGATCCAACGGGGGGAGGACGTTATTCTCACCGCTCCTTTCTTCTCGAATCCCTCTCTGTTACGAGTGCTATTTGGGCCTATTTCCGCCGATCCAGAGAGAATCGATGCTTTTCTACCGCCAGTAGAAAATGTGAGTGCCATCCTTGTGGGGCATGCCCACTATGACCACCTGATGGATATCCCTTATATTGCGCAAGAGCGCGCTCCCCACGCAACTATCTACGGCAGTCTGACCATGAAAAATATTTTGGCAGCAATCCTTCCTGCTGCGAGATTAGTAGCCCTCGACAGAGAAGCAGCCGAACCGGCTAAAATGCCAGGCAAATGGGAAAGCATCCCAGGAACAAAAATCCGCATCATGGCTATTAAGTCACAGCATGCTCCGCACGTCTGTCTTTTTCAGAGACACGGCTGTATAAAAGTCTTCACAGGAGAAGTAGCCGCGCCATTAGACCGGCTGCCGAAGACTGCCTGGGGTTGGAAAGAGGGGCAAACCATCGCGTACTTGATAGACTTCCTGGACAATACTGGAGCTGTCAAGTTCCGGATTTATTATCAGGATGCGGCGAGCGCTCCACCATGGGGATTTCCACCCACCTCTGAGCTAGAAATCCAAACGCCAGTGGATCTGGCTATCTTGTGTGTGCCAGGTTTCAAGTACGTACAGGGTTACCCTCAGGGAATAATCCAGTGGATTAAGCCGCGGTTTGTTATTCTCACACACTGGGAAGACTTTTCTCGGCCTCGAACCGGTGATCCTAGCAATTTACGAGTCGTTCCAGATGGATCGGACCCAACTATCTTCATCAAACAAATAGAAGAGGCTCTGCCTACGGCTACGTGGCTCATGCCCCGCCCCGGCGCTTGGCTTCGGTTCGAACTGGATAAATTGCAAGCTCAACCGTCCCCCTGCGGGCCAGAATCTCAATCGCGGAACACTAAGCTGTCTAAAAATTCCTTTCTAGCATCATGAAAGAAGGATTGTTGAATATTTTAGTAAACCACTCTTTGTGAGATAATTAATTATTCTGGTGTGTAAATACAATATCCAATCGGTACCACCTTGTCCGTATTTCGATCACGAACTAAATAAATAGTGCGCCCAATATCAGCTAATGGAAAAAAACGGACTTTGGTGAGAGCGACAAGTTCGTGGTCATATAATTCTTGAACTGGAGAGATTCTAACTATTTGTTTCAGCTCCGGACGAATGGTTTTCGTATATTTAAAATAAATCTCCTTTAAAGAAGCCTCTACACGATTGGCCTCTGTCTCTAATAACCGAAACTCTGATGTCAAGACCTGATCTTTCTGTCCAGGGTTTTCCATAACATGCTCTAACGAACCTTCCAGTCTTTCTATATGGTATTTTTGGAATCCCTTTATCTTTTTGACTTCCATAAAGACTTCACCCTGACTGTGAACGCTTCCTCGTGTTCCGTCAAAACGAAATCTAACGTGGATCTGTTTTTCAATTTTTGCACTTAAATCCGCCAAAAATTCTTTTTTTCCGATCCGCCAATCTTCCATAATTTTAATATCAGTTAATTCCTGGCTGTTGAATTGGGAGAGCGCATGCTCCACGCCCTCATCATCGAAGAATACTTCCATATGGAGACGCGCAGGAAAAAAGGATCCGTAGTCGCGGAAAGCAGGAACAGCAAAACAAATTAGAGATGAGGACAGTAACAATATTCGTATGAAAACTAGATTTTGAATAATCAATTCCGCTTCAACACCAAATAATTGGAATACTGGAAGGTGGAGTTTTATACGGTCGATCACCTCTTTTCGGATGTAAAACTGCAAACTCAATAGGAAAACACCCAGAGCAACTGGTGCTACAAGGCTAAGGAACGAGGACAAAGCGTCGCTCATCGCCCTTTACCGTGAAGTTGGAATTGCCTTATTCAAAAACTTAACCATTGCTGAAAGAGTTTCCTGAGGCTGCTCTTCGAATGGCATATGTCCTGATTCTTTTAAAATAACTAATTCAGAGTTAGGAATATCTTTATTCAAGCGATGAGCTGCCTCAAGAGGAATGATGTGATCATGTTGTCCCCATATAATAAGTACTGGAAAATTTATTTGTTTATATTGATCAGAGAGTTTATTGGCATCTATGGGCAAAAGCTGATACGCGGTTTGTGTCAAAGCATGTTGCGCCCCAGGAGTGTTTAAAGGCGTTGCATAAAGTGCGACTGTGTCATCAGTGATTTTTGAACTATCATGATACGCGTACATCAGGCAAAACTTTGCCTGCCACGTATTTGGTAATAGGTTAAGAGCTGCAAAGCCAAGAATTGGGGTTGTCAAAATACTGATAAAAACTGGTAAATCTTGTCTGTAAGCGAGGGCATCAATCAAAATAAGGCGCGAAATTCTGCGCCGTTCCTCTTCTGAAAAGTAAAAAAGGGTGGCGAGAGCCACAGCTCCTCCGAACGAATGGCCGATGAGAGTGATATCCCATAGGTCATGCTGTAGAATAAATTCTCGCACGAGGGCAGCTTGGTCATAGATGGAGTACGCTGCATCAAGTGGCTTCGGAGAAGCTCCGAAGCCTTTAAGATCGAGAGCTATAGTCTGATGGCTTGTTGATAATGTACCGACTAAATATCTCCAAGAGTGGGTGTTCGTCCCAAAACCATGTAAAAATAGAAGAGGATGTCCGCAGCCATTTATCTCGCTGTGTAGTTGTACATTTGCCAAGGGATCCTCGATATTCATTCTTTAAACACTCCTGAAGGAATCTGAAGACTTCGTAGTTTCGGGAGAATAGCCTAAAGGGGCTGCTTTTCTTTGGCTTAACAGATTTGTTTACACTTACCATAGTTTTTGTTTACTGATATAATTCAAACATCCATGAAAAAGATTATCTTTAGAATTTTTCTATTGGTATTACCTATTCTCATTATGATAGGATTTATTCCTATTATTAAAAATGACCTTATTTTAACGGCAATATATGTTTTTTTAATTTGCGCATGTGTGCCGATTGCCTATGAGAAAGGAGATACGTTATTTCTCGTGTTTGGGTTTTTCATAATGCTATTTTCAGAAACTCTTTTCGTCTCCACGGGTGTGGAAGCATTTAAAAGAAACAGCCTTATGGGCATTATCCCCCTTTGTATCCGTTCACGCCCCAAACTTGAGTAAACTCTGCCGTCGGGCTATATAAAGCGGTGTCATGAGGAGAGAGCCGCCGCTGCCCCCAGAGGTGTGGGACCAGATTCCCCCTCACCTCCAAGCCGCCATCTGGATCATGGTGGAGGGGTACGAGCGGCGCATTGCCGCGCTGGAGGCCGAAGTCGGGGAGTTGAAGGGCGAGATTCGGGAACTGAAGGAACACCTCGGGCAGAACTCTCAGAACTCCTCGCGGCCGCCGTCGTCGGACGGGCCGCAGGTCAAGCGCGCGCCGCCGCGCGAGCCCACGGGCCGCAAGCGCGGAGCCCAGCCGGGGCATCCCGTGCACCAGCGTGCGTTGCTCCCCGTGGAGCAAGTGCAGGAGGTGGTCGTCCGTAAACCCTCGCAGTGTCGGCGGTGTGGGGAGGCCTTGCAGGGCACGGATCCTGAGCCGCTGCGGCAGCAAGTGCTTGAGGTGCCGCCCGTCATCCTGCAGGTCACGGAATACCAATTGCATCGGTTGGTCTGTACCCGGTGTGGCCTCACCACGTGTGGGACGCTCCCGCCCGGGGTGCCCCCTGTTGGTTACGGGCCGCGCTTGGCGAGCCTGGTGGCGTTGTGCAGCGGGGCGTATCGCATGAGCAAACGGATGGTGGCCAGTTTCTGCACCGAGGTCTTGGGGGTACCGCTGGCGGTGGGCGAGGTCTGCCACCTCGAGCAAACCATCGCCGCCGCGCTGGAGCCGCCCGTACAGGAGGCCCGCGCGTACGTGCAAGAGCGAGACACCAACGTGGACGAGACCACCTGGCACCAGCAGCAACAGCGCGTCTGGCTGTGGGTGACGGTGACGCAGTGGGTGAGTGTGTTCTGTATCCGGGCCTCGCGCGGGGCCAAGGTCCTGCGCGAACTGCTGGGCGAGGGCTATGGAGCCGTCCTGACGAGCGACCGCGCCAAAGCCTACAACGGCCAGCCCTTGCCCCGCCACCAGCTGTGCTGGGCCCACCTGCGGCGCGATTTCCAAGCGATGATCGACCGCGGCGGGGCGGGGGCTGCGGTGGGCGAGAGCCTGTTGGAGCACGCGGAGGTACTCTTTCGCTGGTGGCACTGGGTACGAGACGGCACGTGGAGATGGTCCACCTTCCAACGCTATATGCGCTGGTTGCGCGGCTCGGTGCGTATGGAGTTGGAGGCCGGCACGCGCTGTGCCTGCCCCAAGACGGCGGCCACCTGCCAGGAGTTGCTGAAGACAGAGGCCGCGTTGTGGACGTTCGTGCGCGTGCCGGGGCTCGACCCCACCAACAATGCCGCCGAACGCGCCTTGCGCCATGTCGTGCAATGGCGCAAGACCAGCTATGGGACCGATAGCGCAGTGGGAAGCCATTTCGTGGAGAACGTCCTGACGGTCGTGGCGACGTGTCGCCAACAAGATCGTCCGGTGCTCGACTTTCTGACGCGTTGCTGTCAGGCGCTGTATGCGGATACTCAGGCTCCTTCATTGCTACCGTAAACAGCGAGTTAACTCCTAAGAGCTACTACTGTTCGCCCAGTGAACGGATACCCCACAGCGTCAGGCTGCCGCAGGCAACCAACGCGGCGTTATAGGCGGACCAGTTGCGGATGCGGTATTGGGTTTTCGTCTTCATGAAAAGGCTTTAGCAAATCCTGCGCTCGCTGCCTATTCGTGCAACAACGCCCAACAGCAGCATAAACAGGTAAGGCTGGGAAAGAGATACTATAGTGTCTCGTCACTGAATATAAATCTTACCCATGGCCACTACTTTTACAGATATACCTTCGAGGGTTTTGGGAATCTGTTGTTCAAGGCCAGGATTCTGCTGTTCCACATAGACCTCAATAACGACTTGATGAGTTTCGAGATCAAGCCCTGTACCCGTGCCTACCACTCCGGGGATATTCATGAGATCTGGAGTGTATTTATTCTGTATTCTCAAGACTTCTGATACTATTTCATTGTTCGTGTCCAGACCATCTTGGGCAAAGACAGGTGCTGGCGTTCTAAGAAAGATACTGAAAAATCCAAACAAAACGAATGTTATAGAGAATATCTGCTTCATGGACTTATGGTCTCCTTCTTTAGTAACAACCAGCTATTCTTACTCCGAGAGATCCTAAGACATCGATAATCGGATTGATGAACGTACTAGTTTCATCGCCTCCATAAAGAAGACCCACCGGCCGAGGGCAGGAAGGTACGTCCTCCACCACAAGAGCTCCGGAGTCTCCGTCAGCACTGAAAGGGCCTCCTAGTCCCGTGATACGAATTTGGTTTGTAAACTTGGCTGTTTTGCCGGTATTTTTACTCGTGACATCGAAATTTTGATTGATAGCAGTTACAATCCCATGGGTAACTCCCGTAGCTGCTCCATATTTCTTTACCTCTCTGCCCAGTGCGTCTGCTGGTAACATAGGTATGGTATTGGGTGGCCCGATACCCAGGATTGAACCATTCGCATCAACCGCTCCTGTGCGGATCTCCGCGATAGCAGCATCAACTGTGTTGGGTGCTGAAAAATTGAAATTGATGCTCTTAAAAGCGACGAGATCAGCGACAATATTATTACCGGGCTTCTGGCAGGTATTAGGTTGAGCGATATCAGATCCAATTTTAGCCTCGTTATTCTTAGCTAAAACATGATTATTACTAAGAATAAAAAAACTGTTTTCATCAGTGACTAAACTTCCCAGAGTTCCTAAAACGCATCCTATCTTTCCGTTGACAGTTATCTTATCAGTTACGTTCCCGCCTGCCGCTCCAAGGCAGATCGGACGAGGTTGCTTTACCGTTGGATTAGGGGTGCTTCCATCAAGAGATACACAGCTGGGGCCAATGAACCTACCGTAAGCTACAGGACCATTTGCTACAGGGATTGTTGCCGTTATACGATTATTTACTGTATTAATCACCGAAACAGTGTTAGCATCTATACTTGTGACGTAGACCTTTGTTCCATCCGGGTGCACAGCAATTCCCTGAGAATTGCCCAAAGCTATAGCTCCCGGTATCTTTATCCGTGTGATCACACCGTTTGTAGCAGTATTGATCACCCAGACTTTATCTAAACTTGTCGCATATACTCTCTTCCCATCTGGATGCACGGCTAGAGCGTACGGCTGAAAAACTGCCTTTACCATGCTAATGTGCTTGGTGACAGTATTAACGACATAGACACCTGGATCATGGCTCCTTACTACCCCTGCTTCAGCCGCTACATAAATCTGTCTCCCGTCCGGAGTCAACACAATCCCATTAAGAAATGATTGTACAGGGAAGCTAACCACGTCAACTAATTGGTTGGTAGTTGTATCGACAACGAATATACCGTCTGTACAACAGCTGGCTGTCACATAGACTTTCGTTCCATCTGGATGCACAGCCACCCCCCTCGGAGTCGAACCCACGTAGATGGCAGTAACCACAGTATTTGTAATAGTTTCGATGACCGTAAGGGCATTGTTCGTAACATAAACTCGCTTCCCACTAGGATGAACTGCAATACCATTTGGTGCACCGCCTACAAATACCGTCGCTATTTTACTGTTTGTGGTTGTGTCGATCACTGAAACGGTCCCGCTGCCTTGGTTTGCCACATAGACGCGTTTCCCATCCGGGGTAACCGCCACTCCCTTAGGACCGCCTCCAACCGGAACAGTGGCAACAACTGTGTTGGTAGCGGTATCGACAACAGAGACCGTGTTGCCGAATAGGCTGCTGATGTAAGCGAACGGTTCTGCCCTGGCTTTAGGTGAATAAGCGAAGAAGATCACGATTAGCAATATTTTAAGAGTCCATTCTCGCATCGTACACCCCTCATTCTTGCTAAAAAGCGGCGAATGATCAGAGATCATCTACTGCTAACAATAGCAGTACTACACAAAAAATTCTACCTTCTCGGGCCGATACGGATCGAGTTTACTTTTCCCTGGACCCCGCGGTCGTCCTAACGGCAGCCCCTGCGCCTTGCGGAAGCGCAACGCTTCAGTGGTGCGCTGCGAGATGAGCTCCCGTTGAATCTCTGCCGCCATCGAGAACGCCATCGCTAGGATCTTGCTCTGCATACTCTGATCGAGATGCCAGTTGCCTTTGACGGCGTACACGCGGAGGCCTTTCTGCAAAGCGAGGGAGAGAATCTCCATACACTCCAACATACTCCGCCCCAACCGGGATAATTTACTGACGATATGCTTACAAACCTGCGAATACTAGGCATTTCATACGTGCAAGCACTCCCAGCACCGGCCCAGTGAATTTCCTGCGCTTTTTCGTCACCAAGGGTGACACCTTCCCGCTTATCGGACATGCATCGGAGGATGAGGAGATGTGTCCCTGTCACTGGGGGACGGGACGATGACGGCATAGGGGCGCTTAGGGTCGAGGACGGTTCTGCGTCATGCCGCCCGCTTCTGCGACAGTGGGCGGACCGCCAGTTGCATCCCCAAGGCACGCAGCAGTGCGGTGAGACTTTTGAGTTCCGGATTCCCCTTCGGCGACAGCGTGCGGTAGAGCGTGGTGGCATTCAGCTCCGCCTCTTTCGCCAGCTTCGCCACCCCGCCGAAAGCTTTTGACAGCCGGCGCAGGGCCAGCAGCACTTCCTCTTGGTCGCCGTCAGCGAGGACCGCATTGAGGTACTCCGCGGCAAACAGCGGGTCTTTGTGAAAACTCTCGACTGTGGCCGCTTCGTGACTGCGGGAAGGTGGTGATTTCGGTTTGCGGGTCATGGCTGCCTCCGTCGCTGGTAGTCTCGCCAATATCGCACGGCGGTTGTGATGTCTGCCGTCTGGGTGCGCTTCGCCCCACCACAGAGGAGCAAGACAATCGTCTTTCCTGCGTGGGCGTAATAGACACGATAGCCTGGTCCCACATCGATCTTTAATTCCCACACCCCCTCTTGGCAGAAGCGATGCTCGCCGAAGTTGCCGGTAGCTACACGGTCCACCCGGCGCAGAATGGCAACGCGTCCAGTAAGATCACTGAGCCTATCGCACCATTCCTGATATGGATCGCGCCCCGCCGCGGTGAGGTAGTGGCGAATGTCCATTCAGCAATATGTTCGCTTAAAAGCGAAATCCGAGCAAGGCCCCTAACGATCGCCGACCGGTCACTGCCGGCCTGACCTCACATCGAAGCAAGAGCAGTCAAAGGAGGCCCACGCGTGGGTCTAGGCACGAACTAGAGAGCGGAGCGGTTATCTGACGCTCGGTCTCTCCTCTGAGCGACCGGCGGTCCTGTCCTCACACGGGCTGGCCGTGCTAGAGCCCGCCCGTGCCCAGGAACACCCCAGGGGCGATAGTCACCTTAAGTGAATGTTTCTCAGCTGGACGCCGTCAGCGTGCCTCCTCGGCCTTCTTCCCGCCGGTGCCTGCCCCTTTTCTCGCCGCTCCGGTCGTCATCCTTTGCCCGGGCAGCCATTTCCGCGTTTTGGGCAGCCCTAGCACCTATAGCTCAATCCCCACTGTGTTGTCCTCACGGTTCATTGGTGAGCGCTCGCAAACCTTCAGCCTTGAGCTACGCCGCGATCGCCGGACAGCGCTGTCTCTGCCCGTGCAGCTCCCGGATCCGTGTCCGCACGGCCTGCCAGCGAGGTGTTGTGCAGGCGTAATTGTACAAGACGTATTCCATCGTCTTCACACCCCAAAGATGCTGTCGCGCCGTGCGGAACCCTTCGGCATTCAGCCGCGCGGTAATCTCCGTGACCGTGGCGCCCGCGTGGGGCCAAAGCTTCTGTTCGGGCTCTTCACCGCGAGCGTCTGGCCTCAGTCCACTCTCCAGTTTAGTCTTCGCCCACTCCCTCTGGCCTTCGGCCCGGACCTCGGTCTCGTCCTCCCGCCCCGAGGGACCAGACGAGGCAGCTGACATTGATCACCCGTCAATCGAAAGACATATCCGCCAGCTTCTTCGTTGGTGGCGGGCTCTGTAGTCTTCTGGGGCGGCGTGATGAAACCAGCACGGGCCAGCACCGTCAAGATATCGACTAGATCCACGTGGGGCCATTCTTCGTGAAAGAGCGCACTAAGGGACGTCAGTGTTCTCCCGCCCTTGGCGTCAGACACGGCAATCGCGGGCACGTGACTGTGCAGCGCGCCGTGGTAGAGTGGCGCGACCGCGTCCAAAAACCATTTCGCCGTTTTCAGATCCTCGACGCTGAAGCCTGGCGGCAAGAAGTCTTTCTCTCTCCTGGTGGTGCGTGCCATGGCGGCCCTCCTTGCTCTATACTTACAAGACTTATCGGCAGAACTCCCAAGATTGTTAAACTCCACTCTCCTGCCGGGCCGTGACCCTCTTACCGGCTGCTCCATCTACTTATTCGTTACGCTCATCTTGAACACGCCAGCAAGGTAATCTGAGCTTTCTTGCCATGGCGAGTGGGGAGGTCCCTTACGCGTTACGAGCACCAGCCTGGCTCCGTTCTCTTGCCTCCGCCAGCGGTTCTGCGGTACAAGAAGGCGCAATTCTGCGTTGGCGAAGGCTGGGCGACCGCGCGAGAGGAGGGATCACGCGTGTATCCTACCTGTGCACGAAAGACATCCACGAGGGCGCCATGGTACTCTATTGCGCTCCTCGCCCGCATTTTCAGTGTTCCGCTCCTTTTTCTCGCACTCGCTGCGCCACTGTGGGCACAGACTGGGCAATTAGAAGATCCAACTCCGGACGCGGTGTCCAGCGGGATTGGACTGATTCGCGGCTGGGTCTGCCAAGCCACGCTGATTGAGATCCAACTTGATGAAGGCTCGCGCCTGCGAGCCGCCTATGGCACGACACGCGGTGACACACAGGGTGTCTGTGGGGATAGCGACAATGGCTTTGGTCTGACCGTGAATTGGAACCTCCTTGGGCCAGGGACTCATCGGGTGCGCGCATTTGCCGATGGGAAGCTCTTTGCCGACATGACCTTTACGGTCGCGACACTGGGCAGCGAATTTCTCACGGGCCGCAGTGGCAGCTGTACCGTCCCCAACTTCCCGCAGGCGGGCAAGAGTGTCGAGCTGCTCTGGCAGGAGAGTATCCAGAACTTTGTCATCACCGGTGGAAATGGGGGGGGTGGTGGCAGCCCCGGCGACGCACGCCAGAAGCTCCTCGAAGATCCGGCGCCGGGCTCGCGGCAAAGTGGCATTGGGCTCATTCGCGGCTGGGTGTGTCAAACAGCGCAGCTTGAGGTCCAGATTGATGACGGGCCTCGCCTGCATGCCGCCTATGGCACCACACGCGGCGATACGCAAGGAGTCTGCGGCGATGCGAACAACGGCTTTGGGTTAACGATCAACTGGAACTTGGTGGGGAATGGCCTGCATCGGGTGCGGGCCTTTGCCGATGGCGTGCAATTTGCCGATGTGACCTTCACGGTCACGACACTAGGCAGTGAGTTTCTCATGGGACGCAGCGGCGGCTGCCTGATCCCGAACTTTCCGCAGGCAGGTACCAGCGTCACAGTGGCCTGGCAGGAGAGTTTGCAGAACTTTGTCATTGTTGGCACCTGTCCGACAACCGATCAGTTCTGCCAAGGGGCAGCCACCTTAGCTCTTGGGGACTTCCACGAGGCAGCGCAACGTTTTAGCCAGGCTGCGGCGGCAAATCAGAGTGATGATCACGCGAACCTGGCGCTCGCGCTCTCTCACCTGGTGGTAAAAGCCCTCGACGACCCCCAGATCGCGTCGTTGGTGAGTCGCAGTGGGGGCAGCGTAGAGGGCGATAGCCATAACGTGTGTACTGTTCACCGCCAGTTCCCGCAGACCGTGCCAGCCGGAGCGCCAGGAACAGAGGAAATCTTCGATACCCTGCGCAGCGTTCTGGCTCCGGAACTCGACGCCGCTCTCACCAATCTGAGTCGGATCTCTTCTGGAGTCAGTCTCGCCTTCGATCCTCGCCAGCTGCCGGCCTGTCTGCGGCCCAGGACCTCACGCTTAGCTATAGAGATTGATCATGGCGATGTGCTAGCTTTCACTGCTCTCTTGCAGGGGCTCCGTGCGGTGTTTGACCTGGGCGCCGGCTACCATGTGGATATGCCGCTAGGCCTGGCGCTACATGGGACAGGGCAGCAGATCCTGGCGGCTGCACCCTCCCTGCTGGCACTGCGGTCTGGGGGGGCGCTGGGCACGGCGCGGGGGTTCGCCTCGCCAGCGCTCACGAACCTCAGTGCGGCCATTACCGCCATCCAGGCAGAGGCCGATGATCAGAGCGACGATCTGCTGGTGATCACTCCTGGGGATAGTGCCACGGCGCAACGAACCAAGCAGATTCTCGATCTACTGCGGCAGTCTCTGCAAGGCCAAGTCACCTTCCCTACCAGTGTTGGGTTGCCTGCACCGGAACGGTTAAATCTCAGTCCGCTGTTCTCGGCCCAATTCACTACCTTGCGCCCTCTGCTGCCGGAGTTGGATGGAGCGGGCAATTTTGATCTCCACCACTTTCCTGATCCAACCTTCGCCGGCATGGCCCCTGATGTGACCCAGGACGATATTGATAACGCCCTGGAGACTCTGACCGCATTCTTCTGGAGTCTGTTCTGAGATGAGGAAGCAGACCATCTCGGTCCGACTGTTCTCGGTAGGTCAGCGCCTCCGGTGGGGTGCGCTGTTGGGCGTGGTGCTCTTGTGTGGGGGGCTGGTGGGCCTTGCCGTGCGGGTGCGTCAAGAAGTACCGGCTCCAGCAGACAGAAACACTGCTCTGGTCACGCTGCGGGATTTTCGCACTGAGGTCTACGAGCACGGGATACGGGTGCGCATCTCGGGCTCCGCGGTCATGGTGTCGCCAGCT
>JACQEL010000541.1 GCA_016200595.1 Deltaproteobacteria bacterium | reverse complement strand
GGCCTTCGACTTCGCTCCGCTACGCTCAGGCCGAACGGGAACGGCTTGACAGCTCGTGAGGAAGTGTACGAATCTTCTGTGGTCTGATTTAGTGCCATGTCTCATAAGTTCCTTAGCGGTGGGATGAAGGTTCGTGCGAAGGTGTCGGCCCAAGGTGGAAGCGGCCTCTGGCCGCTCAGGCGGCGGGACGCCGCCCCCACTCTTCAGGACTACTGCTACTATAGTTCTGAGACATGGTACTAAACCAAAAGGCATGACATTCGTATACTTTCCTCCGCGATCACCCAGCCCTGTCATTCTGAGTACCCCATAGCGCGAGGCGCGCTCATCGAGCCGCGCAAGAACAGCGCAGTAGCGTGCGCTGTGCGCACGACAGATTTGTTCATGAGCAGCGGAGCGAAGAATCTCACTGCGAGACCCTTCACGGAGTTTGTCCTGAGCGGAGTCGAAGGGTTCAGGGTGACAACTCTGGTGTGCCAATCTCTTGAAGTCTGATCTAGTGCCATTAGCTTTGGGTTGCTGAGGAGTTCATCAATTTGCCGGAGGTTCCAGCTCTCTCTGCACTTCCTGCAACTGCTTTTCGTACTTCTGTACCTGGAGGCGGCTTAACTTCTGCAGAACCTGGTCGGCCAGGGTCCCTGCGCCAATCTTTTCCATGGCTTCGACTCTCCTCTGCAGGGTATTCATTGCTGTTCTCCTGTCGTATCTACCGTTTCCGCCCGCTCTCGGCTAGCGGCTCCTCCCAGCGGAGAAGATGGAAGAAGGCAGCAACCCCCAAGGCAACTGCTAGACTAAAGGCGTGAGACAGTCCTCTGGCTAAGTCTGTAATGCTGCGTCACCAGTCGAGGTCGAACTCGTGGCTCAAAGCTCGATACGAGACCCGGTTCCTGCGTTTAAGGAACTCAATGGCTTGGTCCACGATCTCAGAGAACTTCGCACCTACTCTTCAGTTGTTATGTGCGCACATATCACGCACATATCGCTCATTTCTCGTTTCCGCCACTCAGCCCAGGGCCGGGGAGGTAGTGCGCTCCGCGACGCTCACCCACGCGACTTAGGAGCCGCTCGTCTACCAACCGACGCAACTCCCGCGCGGCTGTGTAGCGCGTTACCTCAAACAATTCCTGATAATCAGAGTTGGTCAGGGTTTGCTGCGTTTTGAAATATGCCCGCAAGCGTGACGCTCGCTCGACCCGCCACGCTGGTTCGGCAGGCAGGCCCAGAACACTAGGCTCGTTCCACAAGGTGACCCGAAACTCGGCGTCTTCCACCACGAACTCGGGTTGCCTGAGCGACGATTCCTCCATCTCTTCAAATATCCGGGGAATTCCTTCTCCTTCCTCACGCATAATGCCTGCTTCAACTAGAACCCGTACCAGCAACGGGTTACGACTGGCGTGGATTCTGCGCCGCGCCCGCAAGTGCTCCAAGGTCACCGGGACCACTAGGTCTCCAGGACTCAGCACTTCCAGACGGTCGTCGAAAAACCAGATTTCGATCTCGCGGCCCTGATCGCCATAGTCCCGATGGGCGACGGCGTTCACGATAGCCTCTTGCCAGGCAAAGGTCGGGTATTCAGGCATCTCACGAAAGAAGAGATCGTGGAGTTTTTCTGAGCGTCGAATCTGCGTTGCCGCAAAGTGGTGGGCTGCCGGAATGGCAGCGGCAAGCGGCGCCTCGATGCGGTAGAGTTGGGTCACATTCCGCTGAGCGCCGTGCCGCCGCTCAGTTCCTGCCACGCGGAAGAAGCGAATCCCGGCTCTCGGATGCCAGCGTGTAAGCGGCGTCTTGCCGAATAGCAGCAATGCCGCATTCGTCACTCCCGGTTCTCCTGCTCTCGGAAGCACCAAGCCGTACTGTGCCAAGAGTTCTTCTACCGGACGGCCTTTGTGAACCGTCCGCCCCAGAAAGGTGTGCGCCAGATCGAGATCAAGGTCGGTCAGTACGGCTTCAGGGCGGATGCGCTGCTCGTAGCCGACCCGTCGGTACGCCTGTTTCCGCTCATTAATGACTTCTTGCGGCTCACGAATGACTACGTCGCCTACCCGATAGGGAAACCCGTTGCCTTCGACCATCACGGCTTCTGGCGCGATCCCCACGGCTATAATCAGTAGCTCTTGCCGATCGAGGACGACGCGTTGGAGCCTGACACGGAGTGGCGGGCGCAGACGTTTTTCTGAAACAGCCAGGAAGTCTCTCAGCGCTTCTTCAGGGTACCCGTGCCCCGAGACCACGCCATCGTCATCCACCCCGAGCACGAGGGTGCCGCCATCGGCATTGGCGAAGGCGGCAATATACTCCGCAATCGCATCCCGCACTTTACGCCGATCAAGAACTTTTGGTGGCGTCCTGTCTAAATCCCAAAGCGACTTGAACTCCAAGAACTGGCCCTCGTCCCGCTGAAGTAGGGCGCGCAGTTCGGCTTCAGAAAACAGGACTTTCACGACAGCTCCTCTAGCAACGCCTTGGCCTCTTGCAAGTCCTTTGTATCAAACCCTTCGGTGAACCAACCGTAGACCTCCGCCAGCACCTGCCGGGCTTCTGCCTGCTTACCCTGTTGCTGCCACAGTCGAGCTAGGCTCATCACCGCCCGCAGCTCTAGCGACCTTGCACTCTGAGTGCGAGCAATCTCGATCGCCTTGAGAAAGCATGCTGCGGCTTCCGCCTCCGCTTGGGTGCTAGGTGTTGGGTGCTGGGTGTCGGGGACTTCGGACTCCGGACTTCGGACTCCGGACTGTTTTAGTGTCAGTTCCCCTTTGAGTCGATATAGCTCCGCTCCGCGGGAATACTCCCCAGTTATGTTTACCAGCGTCAGCGCTTCGGACAACGCGCTCAACCCTTCCTCCACTTGTCCCGCCTTTCCGTAAGCTCCAGCCAGCAGGGTCAGAAACAATGGCCGTGATGCCTCGGCTCCTGTGGCTCGCCAAGCCGCGAGACCGTGGCGTATCTGGGCAATTCCCTCCTCACTCTGTCCCTGTTCGGTCAGTGCCCAGCCTCGCATGATCGTTCCCTGTGCCAAAGAGATGGGAAATCCCTGCTCAGTGCACAGTGCTATAACTGTCTCTGCTTGTTCTTGAGCCGCCCACGCTTCCCGGCGCGAAAGATAGAGTGCTGCGGCCTGATCCAAGGCATAGGATAAGCTAAAAGGGTGAGAGAGTTTCTGGGCCAGGGTGAGTGCTTCCTGACTCCTCTTCAGGGCTTGGTCCGGATAGCCAAGAACCCATAGGGTCAAGGCCGCGAAAGATCGCGCCACTACCACCCCGTGGTCCATTAAGACATGGCCGGCACGAGAATGGCGCTCTTGGAGGTCATCAAGGGCAATTGCCTGCTCAAAATGTTCTCGGGAGGGCACAAACTCTCCAATCATGTACAAGAGCTGCCCTAGCAAGGAGTGGGCTGCTAGAAGGCGCTTTGGATCTTGCGTACGCTGAGCCAAGAGAAGGAGCTGTTCGGCCAGCTCCCGTGCCGTTTTGTACTGCGCCCGCACGAAATAAAATCCCACCAGTCCTATTAGTACGAGAGAAAGCTGAGGTGTCTCTCCTATTTGCTGACATAACTCCTGCGCCCGGGCGTAGGCCTGTTCTACTTCTGGGGCTGCATAGCCTTTGGTGGCTGTCAGCGTAAAGCCCAAGGCGAGTTGCAGGGTGAGTTGTTGCCCGGCACGTGCAGGAGTATCTGGGAGGGCCTGGAGCAACTTCAGCCCTTTGGTGAGGTGGCTGATCGCTTCCACATAAGCCGAGCGCTGGCTTGCTCTCTGCCCTGCCCGCTGCCAATACGGGATGGCCTGATCGATGAGACTTGCCTCGGTGTAGTGATGCGCGAGGAGTTCGGGCTGGGTTGCTATGGTCTCTGGAAAGCGCTCCTCTAACACGTGGGCGATCTTATTGTGATATTGCTGCCGCGTGCTTTTGAGTAAAGATTGATAGGCCGTGTCCTGAATCAGCGCATGCTTGAAGAGATAGTGGGCCTGCGGCCCCAGCCCCTTCTGATACACTAATTCTGCCTCGACGAGGTGCTTGAGCCCCTGCTGTAACTTTGCTTCGTCGAGGTGAGAGACGGCCTGCAGCAGCTCATAGCTAAACTCCCGCCCCAGGATCGCGCCCAGTTGAGCGATCTCCTTGGCCGTGTTGAGCCGATCCAACCGCGCCATGAGCGAGTCGTGGAGTGTCGTAGGAATGGGAATAGCCTGGAGAGCCCTGCTACCCTGCAACCCTATAGACCCTCTAGACTCAACAGACCCAATGGACTCCAGGACCGTCTTGGTCAATTCTTCCACGAACAGCGGCACGCCGTCGGTCTTGGCCACGATTTGCTGCACCACCTCCGGGGACAGGGCTTTGCCACCCCTCACCCGCTCCACCATAGTCTCGACCTCAGGGCGTCCTAAGCGGCTGAGGGTCAGATGGCTGAGGTGCGAGCGGTTCCCCCATGGCGGGATGAACTCCGGGCGAAACGTCAGCACCCCCAACAGCCGCAACGTGGGCACTTGATCCAAGAAGAGTGTGAGCACCTCCAAGGTGGAAGGATCAGCCCAGTGCAGATCTTCCCATGTGCAGTACACGGCCGCCTTCTCTGCTTCCTCCACCAGCCACGCCACTAAGGCGGCCTGCAACTTCTCTTTCTGTTTTTGCGGACTCCCAGTAAGCGGCGGCGAGTCTGGGGGAGGGGGCAGCGACAACAGCGCAGCCCAGAGCGGGAAGGTGTCGGCCTGCGGAAAGTGGTAGTGCGCTAGGACCTGCGCAAGTTTTTCCAGCTTGACGGCAGGCGAATCCTCTCGCGTAAACTGGAGTAGGCGCTGCAGGTGGTCGATCACAGGATACAGCGCACTATTCTGATAGTAGGGTGAACAGTGGAACTCGACCTGGGTCGCTCCTTCGGCAGCCACGTGTTCTTTCACGACTTGTACGAGGCGAGATTTCCCGATGCCGGGCTCACCGCTGAGCAACACTACCTGTCCCGCTCCCTCCTTGGCCTGCGTCCAGCTCTCCAGCAAGAGCCCCACCTCTTGCTCACGCCCAACCAGCGGCGTCAAGCCTGCACTAACGGCCACCTCAAAGCGGGTCTGCGCGCCACTCTCCCCTATGACCTGATACACCTCCAAGGGAGTGGAAATGCCCTTGAGCGTCTGTGGCCCCAGGTTCTGGCAGTCAAACAAACCAGTGACGAGCCTATAGGTCGTCGGACTGATGACCACGCTGTTGGGCAAGGCCTTCTCTTGCAGCCGGGCGGCAATGTTAGGCGTCTCGCCGACGATCGCGAGCTGTTCGCGATACTCCCCGCTCCCCATCTCACCGGCCACGACTAATCCCGTGTGAATGCCGACGCGCACTTGTAGCGAGTGGGGTAACCGGAGGTTCGACCGAGGCAACGCCTGAATTGCCTCGACGATGCCGAGCCCGGCCCGTACCGCCCGTTGGGCATCATCTTCGTGCGCCACCGGATAGCCAAAGTAGACCAGCAGCCCATCACCCAAGTATTTCGCCACATGCCCCTCGAAGCGGGTGATGACCTCCACACAGGTGTGTTGATAGGCCTGCATCACCTCGCGCAGCTCTTCAGGGTCAAGCTGCTCAGAGAGGGCGGTAGACCCTACCACGTCACAGAACATCACGGTCAACTGCCGGCGTTCGCCCGAAGTCAGTCCGGCGTCCGGCGTCCGAGGTCCGAAGTCTGAGGGTGGGGTGCTAGGGGCTGGGGGTTGGGAACTGCCCACTGACAACTGCCTACTGGCGGCTGAAGCGGCGCCGATCCACACCAGTACCTTGCCGTCTTCGTCTGTCGCTACACGTTGCGCCTCGATGAGTTCTTCCTTGAGGGTGTCCAAGTGCTCGTCGTCCAGCTGAAACTGGAGCTTGAGCGCACGATAGGTGACCCGCCCGCGAGTCCGCAACAGGGCCACGACCTGGTCAAGCACCGCATAAAAATCAATCATTGGCCCTCCGAGAGCGCAATGTAGGGGCGATCCTTGTGATCGCCCAAGTAGCGGCACCGCAGGCAGCAGGGCGAATACAAGATTCGCCCCTACAAGAGACCATCATGTGTACCAATCTTGAGAGGTTTGATTGAGAATCAGCCTCACACTCGGGCTACGTTAGACAGCAAAGCGCCGGGTTTCTTCCCGGCGCCTGCTTCTATACCGACATGCAGAGGAAACCCTGCTGACGTGTGTTTACCCAGCCATATCGTAACTGCGTAGCACCTTGCCGGGCAACGCGCCGGTGCAGTTCCCGTCCTCGAAGGTGATCTGGCCATTCACTATGGTGTAGCGATAGCCCTCTGCCTTCTGCACTCGCCGCCAATCCCCGTCAGGAAGATCGCGGATCGTCTCCATCGGCTTCACTCGTAGTGCCTCTAAGTCATAGACCACGATATCTGCCGGCATCCCCTCACGCAGCCAGCCGCGATCACGGATCCCTATTGCCCAGCCCAGCATGGTGGAGAGCCGCCAATGCGCTTCCTCTAACGTCATGATTTGCTTGTCGCGCACCCAGTGGGCGAGGAAGTGGGTGGGATACTTGCCCAGGGTTAGGAACTTGGTGTGGGCCCCGCCATCTGAAGCGCCGATCAGAGTCAGCGGGTGCTTGAGGATCTCGCCTACCGCTTCCTCATTCGCGTTGAGGGAATCCAGCATAGCAAACTCGGTTTTGAGGTCTTCCTCCACCGCTAGATCCAGCAGAGCATCGACCGGGTGCTTCCCTTGTTCCTTGGCGATTGCGGCGATGGTGCGGCCTTTCAAGTGCTCATTCTTTTCTAGATGGACATCATCGATAACCGTCGCGTCCCACTTGAACATACCCACCTGGCCCTGTTCGCCGTCAGTCTGGGTGTCTGGCACGATGAGCCGCCGTCCCTGGTCCATATCCCGCCGCAAGGCTGCGCGCCGGGCTGGATCTGCCAGCTTGGCTTTGCGCTCGGCCAGGGTGCCGACCGTGGCTTCGTTCCACGCCGGCAACTGGTCAAACAACCCGATGGTTTCCAGGGTAAACTCACGCTCGATCGGCAGGCAGATATCAACTGGCAGCACTGGCGCTTCGCGGTAGGCCTTCTCGCTCCACTCCAGCTGCCGACGCCAGCCATTGGGATTGCTGGCATCATAGACGATGGCGTTCCAGTTCACCGGCCGCCCGCTGGTCTTGGACAACTCTAGCAGGAAATCTAACCCCAGTCCCTGCAGAGCATTACCCATGGTCCATTCAATCGAGCCACGGTTGAACTCGCGCATCACCTTCGCCATCTCCAGGAACTCTTCGCGCGGCGCTACTTGCGTGGGCAGATAGCCGCCGTCATAGTCACGGTTGGCCATGCTGAAGCTGGCAGAAAAACCAAAACCGCCGGCTTGCAAACCTTCTCGCAGGAGATGCTTGAGCTCCTCTACTTGCTCGGGTTTGGTTTTGTAGTTCGGGTCCCGCGCCGCATCGTTCCCCAGCACCCAGGCCCGTAGCGGCGAGTACGGCACCAGCGAAGCCGCATTCACGCCTAATTCACCACGGTCGAGACTGTCCAAAAACTGGGGAAAGGTCTCCCAATCCCAGCGCATTCCGGCTTGCATGCAAGAAAGCGGGATGGTCTCGGTTCGCTCCATGCGCCGCATGGCCCGCTCGCGGTCCTCCGGACGCACCGGCGCAAAGCCGAAGCCGCAGTTGCCAATCGCCACCGTCGTCACCCCATGCCAGCCTGACAAGGTGGCATAAGGATCCCACTTGGTGCCGCCGCTGAGCGCAGCGTCATAGTGAGTGTGAATGTCCATGAAGCCAGGAGCGACAATGCGGCCGGTGGCATCGATAACGCGTGTAGCGCTTCCCTGGATATTGCCCATGGCAACGATCTTGCCGCCGCGGATACCGATATCCCCACGATACGCAGGCATGCGCAAGCCATCGACGATCGTGCCGTTTTTAATCAACAGATCATAGTCAGCCATGAAAAGCCCTCCTTTTGTTGGGAACAGGTTAAAGTTTACACTAACGTATCCTTACTACCCTTGTGGTTGATAAACAGTCAGCCGTCAACAGGTTGTAATTTCAGGGTGGGCACTGCCTATCTTACTCAGTCATACTCCGCACGATTCGGCCAGGCAATCCGCCCTGATACTGGTTGTGAGCAAAGAGAATCTCACCGTTGACCAACGTGTAAGCTATACCTTCCGCTCGCTCAATCAGGCGTGGTTTCCCGCCAGGGAGATCGTTGACCCACTCGGAAGGATACGGCTTTACCGTCGCAGGATCAAAGAGCACCAGATCGGCGTCCATCCCTGCTGCCACTCGTCCTTTAGTCTTGAGACCCAGGAAGTCTGCGAGCTCAGAGGTGATCCGCCTCACTCCTTCCTCAAGCGTGAGCACCTGCCGTTTATGCACCCACTCATGCAGGATATAGGTCGGTACCCCTGCCTCGCAATGTTGGTCCACGTGCGCGCCGGCGTCTGACAGCCCAACCAGCACGTTGGGGAGCGTCAGCAATTTCCCTACCGCTTCAGGGTCAGAGTTAATGATCGACACGGTCACGCCGAGCGCGGTCTTTTCCTCCACGGCGAGGTCAAGGAGCACATCGAGCGGATCCTGGTG
>JACQEL010000540.1 GCA_016200595.1 Deltaproteobacteria bacterium | reverse complement strand
CCGTGCTCCCGCTTTTCGTGGGCGAAGCCGTGCTTCGTCCACAATCTGCCCACAGCATGGCTGTGGGCGAAAAAGGCGCAAGCATGGCTTGCGCACTCCAAATCCCTCTTCGCGGTGCAAGCAAAGGTAAGGTGCTCCAGCCACGGATCACTCTCAACGACCGGACGACTTCAGAGCCTGCTTCAGACCCTGGCAGATGGTTTGGAGTACCTCAACACGCGCCCCGCGCTTATCGTTCGCGGCCACCAGTTTCCAGGGTGCCATATCTGTACTGGTGCGTGCGACCATCTCATTCACCGCGACGACGTAGTCGTCCCACTTCTCGCGGTTGCGATAGTCTTCGGCGGTGAGCTTGTACTTTTTGTAGGGCGTTTTCTCGCGCTCCTTGAAACGACGCAACTGGGTAGCGGGATCGATATGGAGCCAGAATTTCAGCACTACCGTGCCGCGTTCGACCAGCTGTTCCTCGAAGTCGTTGATTTCGCTGTAAGCGCGCTGCCATTCGTCGGCACGCGCCAAGCCTTCAACCCGCTCGACCAGGACACGGCCGTACCAACTGCGATCGAAGATCAGCAAGCTGCCTGCCCGCGGGAGCTGCTGCCAAAAGCGCCACAGATAGTGATGGGCCTTCTCTTCTTCGCTGGGAGCGGCGATAGGAACGATGCGGTAGTCAGCGGCGTCCAGCGCCCGGGTGATTCTACGAATGACGCCGCCCTTGCCCGCCGCGTCCCAGCCCTCGAACACCAGCACGCTGGAGACCCCCTGCTCGCGGGCGCGTTGCGAGAGCAAGCGTAGGCGATCTTGGAGCTTATCGAGCGTTTTTTTATAGTCTTCCCACGGCAATTCTACCGTGAGATCAACAGTCTCAAGAACGTTGACTCCCACCTCGGGCACCGCGACCCGCTGCACTGTGCGTTTTGCACGTTTAGGCTTAGCCGCTTGGTGAGCTGCCAAGCGTGCGGTGAGGCTGTCGCGGATCACTCTGGCTACCGTCAGATTGCGATAGTATTCATCAGTCGTCTCAACGACGTGCCAGAGCGCGTTGCCAGTGCTGGTCTTGCGAATCAAGCGTTCTCCCAGGGGCAGGGCTTCATCGTAAAATTTATAGATCTGCCGCCCCTCCTCGTCCTTGCGCCGGCCCTTATTGTTCTTCTTCACCTGGCGCTTGAGCGCTTTCTTGGGGAGATGCAGCCAAAACTTCAACACCAGGGCGCCGTCATCCACTAACGCTTGTTCGAACCGGGCAATGTGAGCGGTACGCCGCTCAAACTCGCGGTCGCTAATCTTTTCCTGCACCCGATCAGCGACCGCGTTCCGTGCCCAGGCCCCGACGTATACACCGAGCTGGCCTTTACGCGGGAGCGTGCGCCAGTATCGCCAAAAACGTGGGCGCTCTTGCTCCTCCTCGGTGAGCGCTCCGAAGACGTGCGTATCGAGGTAGCGTGCGTCCATCCATTCGTGCAACAGGTTGAGCACCGCGTTGCAACCCTGATGATCATCGCCGACGATCAACACCAGTATGGGAAAGTCCGCACTCCGTAGATCGTATTGCGCATTGATGAGGTCAACACGCAGATGTGGCACCTGCGCTTCGTATTCTTCCTGAGAGACTTGGCTGCCAACTTCCGCTATCTCAAACATGCATCGTGCTCCTCTCCATCACCCTGGCGTCAGAATAAGACCCGGACAAGACTATCGCGCGCTTATTGTACGTATCTGCTCTCAACCGTAAATAGGTATGACAAGTAAACGGAACGACAAAATCGAGGAGGAAAATCATGAAGACTCGTAGCGAAACCGACAGTATGGGAGCAATTGAGGTTCCGGTAGATCGTTACTACGGTGCCCAAACTGCTCGCTCCCTGATCCACTTCAATATCGGCCGTGACGTCCTGCCACGCGAATTGATCCGTGCCATGGGCATGTTGAAGAAGGCGGCTGCTCTCGTAAACTGTGACCTCGGGAAGTTGTCCGAGGAGAAGTGTCGGCTGATCGTGCAGGCGGCGGACGAGGTCATTGAGGGCAAGCTCGACGATCACTTTCCCCTGCGCATCTGGCAGACTGGCAGCGGAACGCAATCGAACATGAATGCCAACGAAGTAATCTCCAATCGGGCCATCGAGATTGCCGGTGGACAAATGGGCAGCAAGAAACCCATTCACCCGAACGACGACGTCAACATGTCGCAGTCATCGAATGATACGTTCCCCACCGCCATGTCTATTGCCGCCGCAACCGAAGTGGACGAGCAGCTTCTACCTGCAGTCACACACCTACGCGATGCGCTCGACGCCAAGCGTCGAGAATTCCAGGATATTGTCAAGATTGGGCGGACGCACTTGCAAGATGCTACGCCTCTAACGCTGGGCCAGGAATTCTCTGGTTACGTTGCCCTGCTCGATGCAGATCTACACCGTCTGCGGTTAGTGCTGCCTGACCTACGTGCGCTAGCGATCGGCGGTACTGCCGTTGGCACTGGCTTAAACGCGCACCCCGAATTCGCCGACCGTGCCGCCCGCAAAATCTCCGAGTTAACCAGTCAGCCTTTTACCTCGCATCCGAACAAGTTTGCCGCCCTCTCCGCTCATGATGAACTCGTCATGGCCAGTGGCGCGCTCAAGACTCTGGCCTGCTCATTGATGAAGATCGCCAACGATATTCGCTGGCTCGCCTCAGGACCGCGTTGTGGTCTGGGTGAACTCACGCTGCCGGAGAATGAACCAGGCTCGTCGATCATGCCGGGCAAGGTGAACCCAACCCAGTGTGAGGCAATGACCATGGTCTGCGTACAAGTTATGGGGAATGATGCGGCGATCGGCTTCGCCGGCTCACAGGGCAATTTCGAACTTAATGTGTTCAAGCCGGTGATGATTTTCAATTTTCTCAATTCCGTCCGGCTCCTCACCGATGCCTGTCGATCTTTCGTCGAGCACTGCGCAGTAGGCATCGAGGTTAACCGCGAGCGTATCGCGTCTTACGTCGAGAATTCCCTCATGGTGGTGACGGCCCTCAACCCGAAGATTGGCTACGACAACGCGGCGAAGATCGCCAAGACCGCTCATCAGGAAGGCACGAGCCTGCGCGAAGCAGCGCTCAAGCTTGGCTTGCTGAGTGCTGAAGAGTTCGATGCGGCCGTTGTTCCGGAGCGGATGACGCGGCCGTAAGAGGTTGCTTTCGATTAAACTTGCCGGCCTCGCCGTACGTCTTGCACTGGGTGACTGAATGTACGGCGTGCTGCTTTGGAGTGCGGGAGCCATGCTCCCGCTTTACACAAGCCAAGTCGCGCTTTGCCCCCACTGAGCCTGAAGCATGGCTTCAGGCTCCCCAAGCGCAAGCACGGCTTGCGCATTCCAAAAACCCGCTTCTCCATATATGTTACGGAAACCTGCTCTAAGACTCCACGGAAAAAGAGGATTCCTCACATGCCTACAGCAAATGTCGAGCGTAAGCTGACGGCGATCCTCAGTGCTGATGTCAAAGGCTACAGCCGTCTCATGGGCGAGGACGAGAATGCGGATCTTCCCGCAGAGCGGCGAATGGAATTTCGTATTGGGATCAATGTGGGCGATGTCATCGTCGAGGGACCCCAGATCTATGGCGATGGGGTCAATATTGCCGCCCGCTTGGAAGCTCTGGCCGAAGGGGGCGGGGTCTGCATTGCCGGGACTGCGTATGATCAGGTCGAAAATAAACTGACCCTTGGCTATGAGTACCTGGGCGAGCAAACGGTCAAAAACATTGCCAAGCCCGTGCGGGTGTATCGGGTACAGGGAGAGGCAGAGGCTACGGCCATAGCCCAAGGCCGAGGTGAGAGGAGTTCACCTGTACAATCTCCAGCACTACCGCTGCCTGACAAGCCCTCCATCGTTGTCCTACCCTTTGTCAACATGAGTAATGATCCCGAGCAGGAGTACTTCAGCGACGGGATCACCGAAGACATCACCACTGACTTGTCCAAGATTTCTAGCCTCTTCGTCATTTCCCGCAACTCCGCTTTCACCTACAAGGGCAAGGCGGCAAAGGTCCGAGACATCAGCCGCGAGATGGGCGTGCGCTATGTCATGGAAGGCAGCGTACGCAAGGTTGGGGAGCGGGTGCGGATCTCGGCCCAGTTGATCGACGCCACGACCGACCATCATTTGTGGGCCGAGCGCTATGACCGACCGCTGACAGACATTTTCGCTGTGCAAGATGAGATCGTACAGCAGTTGGTGACAACCCTACGAGTCGAGGTGCACGAGGCCGAACTGGAGCGGGTGCGGCGCATCCCCACGACTAACCTCAGTGCCTATGACGCCCTCCTGCGGGGGGAGGAATATCTTCACCGTGTTACAATAGAGGCCAACGCTCAGGCCCGGCAATTGTTTGAGCGCGCCAGGGCGCTGGACCCGCATTACGGGGAGGCATACGCCTGGCTGGGGTGGACTTGCTGGGTGGAGTCCCACCGGAGCCCAGACCCGCAGCATCTAGAGCAGGCACTGGCGCTGGCGCAACAGGCCATTACCCTGAATGACTCCCTGCCTCTAGCCCATTCGCTCATGAGTCTTGTTTATGGGCGGAAACAGCAGCATGACCAAGCCATTACTGCAGGCGAGCGAGCCGTAACCCTTGATCCTAACAATGCGTACAGCGCTGCCTGGCTAGCGGAGGTGATGAACTTTGCGGGCAAGCCAGCGGGAGCGATTGGGTGGGCGGAGAAAGCGATGCGCCTTGATCCCCACTATCCGTACTGGTTCGCTGTCCAGTTAGGCTTTGCGTATCGCATGACCGGGCGGTATGGCGAAGCGATTGCCGCCCAGAAGCAAGCCCTTCTCCGCGACTTGAATAGTGGATTTCCCTACCCGGAGTTGGCATCCAACTACGTGCAGCAGTGGGGCGCGCAACTCAGCCAGGATCCACAGACCTTAGCGCAGGCATTGGTAGCGGCACGGCAGGCAACGGCGCTGAATGACTCGTACTGGGGATCTCACTTGGCGTTAGGCACTGTTTATCTATATCAACAGCAGTATGAGCAGGCTCTGGCGGAGAGGGTGCGAACGGTTGCCCTCAATCCTAATGGAGCCGTGCTGGCGACGCTGGCTGAAGTGTTGAGCCGAATGGGCAGAGCCGACGACGCGCTGCGTGCGGCAGAACAGGCACTACGCCTGAAGTTCTGGGTTGCGGATCTGCACTTACTCCCTACCGCCGTTGCCTACGCTTTGGCTGGGCGGTACGAGGAAGCGCTGGCGCCCTTGCAGCAGTATCTCACGCGCTACCCTGATATTCTTGAAGCCCATCTGACCCTGGCTACAGTCTACAGTGAGTTAGGCAAAGAGGCAGAAGCCCGGGCCGAGACGGCAGAAGTGCTGCGGCTCAATCCTCATTTCTCGCTGGAGGTTCACAAGCAGAGAGAGCCTATCAAAGATCCTGCGCTGTTAGAGCGTCAGATTGTCGCTTTGCGCAAAGCGGGGTTAAAGTAAGCTTTTAGCGACCAGCTATCAGCGGTCAACTGTCTTCGAGAAAGCATGCCAGCAAAATCGTCCTTTGTGCTTATCTATGATCCTGAAGTCGCGGTACACCTAAATACGATTGACCGCAAGTATTATTCGCTGATCCAGCGTACTGTCGAAAAGCAGCTGAGCTATGAACCAGAGACAGAAACCCGGAACCGCAAACCTCTGCGCCGACCCTCGGTATTTGGCACAGCATGGGAGTTGCGATTTGGTCCTGATAACCGCTTTCGTGTATTTTATCGGACTGATCGACCGAGCCGTGAGGTTCACATCCTGGCGATCGGGCTCAAGATCGACAATCGACTGTTTGTCGGTGAAGAGGAGTTTGAACTATGAAGATCGTCCCCGCAACTGAAGTGAAGGATCACTTCAGTAACTATCTGGACGCGTGTAAGGAAGGACCAATAATCGTCACCCAAAGAGACCGACCGGTCGCCGTGCTAGTATCTGTCCCAGAAGGGGACGAACTCGAACGCCTCGTGCTTGCTCACACACCGCGGATCCGTCGTCTCTTGGCCGCTGCCGAACGACGGATCCGACGAACGGGAGGAATCAAGCATAAGGATTTCTGGAAAGCGGTTCAGGCAAAGAAATGAAACGAGCAGACCATCATCTTGCCGCCGTGTGCAAGCTAGGGCTGCAATAAGCTTTCAGTGA
>JACQEL010000508.1 GCA_016200595.1 Deltaproteobacteria bacterium | reverse complement strand
TGGTCGCGCGGACGACGAGTGCGTTCGGTCGCCTTGACTTTCTTCATAACAACGCGTTCGGCATGCCGGTCGCCCAGACAAGCACCCAGGTGGCCGCACGCACGGCGGATGTGGACGACGAGGTGTGGAGCCACATGATTGAGGTCGGATTGACCGCCGTCTTCCGGGCGATGAAGCGCGCGATCCCGGCCATGCGTGCGCACGGCGGCGGTGCGATTGTGAATACCGCGTCGATTTCGGGACTGCGCGCCGACTACGGCATTGTGGCCTACAACGCCGCCAAGGCGGGCGTGATCAATCTCACGCGCGTCGTCGCCATCGAGTATGCGCGCCACGGCATCCGCGCGAATTGCATTTGCCCGGGCGCGATCGACACCCCGTTGCTCGCCCCGGCGCTGGCGCAGCCGGGGTTTGCCGACAAGATCAAAGAAGCGATCCCGCTGGGACGGCTGGGGCAGCCAGAGGAAATGGCCAATGTCGTGCTGTTCCTGGCCTCGGATCTCGCCTCGTTTGTGACCGGGGCCGCCTTCGTCGCCGACGGTGGCCAAACCGCCAAGACCGGCAGCCCCTCCTTCATGCCCGAGTGAGGCGGGTCAGTACTGAGGGGTCCTGGCCTGTGAGGGGAGAGACGCGGCCTGTCGCGTCTCTCCGCCGGGGCTCCTGGGCGCCGGCGAATGCGCCCGCTTCTAACTGAGAGCGATGGCAGCCCGTACCCGGTTGGCCACCTCAATGAGCGCCTGCCCCTGCGCAGCCGACAATTTCCCCGCTTTCAGTTCCTTCTGCACCTCCGCGATGAGGCCCCGGGCGGTGAAGGTGCCGGCCTGGGGGTACTGACACGCCAAAGAGGGAGTGGCCTTCTTGCTTGCCTCCAAGCTCCCGTCATTGGTGCAGTCAAAGGAGTAGACAAAGCCCGCGGCAGTATCCACAGAACTGGGATCAGCGGGATGGCTGAAGGCTAAGGTAGCCGACTCGCCTTTGAAGATCGTTGGGGTCACGCTAAAGGTAGCCGTGGGGGCGACATTGACGGTAGTGAGAGGGAAGGTCTTGGCCTCGCTGATGCCGCCAAAGGCATCGGTGGCGGTGATCATGACATCAAAGGTGCCGTTGTCGGCGAAGGCATGAAGCACGGGCGAGCCCGAACCGGTGCTCCAGTCATCGAAGTCCCAGGCGAAGGTAGCGCCGGAGGGGGAACTGAAGGCACTGAGGGAAAGTTGACTCCCTTCGTTGAGGGTGCCGTCGCTCAGGAAGCCAGTCACGGTGAGGGAGGTATGGAGGGAGGCCGTACGGGTCTGGTCGCTACTATTCTTGTAGGTGATGTCGGGGCTGGCATTAGCGAACCAGGCATCGAATTCCTCTGGGCTTTGGCCTGCCGGCGGCTCGTCACCGTTACGGGTGTGGACGAAGATCTCTTTTCCCGGTGAACAGGGTGGAGTGTTCGCGTCCGCTTGGCATTTACTGCGCCAGGCAGTCCATTTCTGGCCGTCCGGGGAGACATACTCGATGCCCAGAGTCAAAATATCTTTGGTGCCACCCCCTTCAAGCGGAAACTTGGCGACGAACCAGCCGTTATAGAGGCCGGCCTGCAGAAAAGTGGCATTGCCATCAGGGTCGGGCCAAGAGGTGAGATTAAGGAGAGGGCCGCTCTCCCCCGGCAGCGGGGTGTCATCGCCATCCCGCACGGCCCAGAAGGGAGTCATTTGTGGAGCCGGGGCGGTGCCGGCGTTGGGCGCTTCGGGCAGAGTCGCGGCCACGAAGGCCAGGAAGATTTCCTGCTTGCCGCTCTCGGTGGTGATAAGCGTAGCGAGGTTGGGTTTGCCTTGCTGGACAGATTCTTCACACTGGCGCGGTGAGACATTCACGCCGGCGGCGATCTTGACGTCTTCTTTTAAACAGACGGGAATGCGATCGAATTCCAAGATTTGGACAAAGCCAATAATGAAGACGATAATGCCTATGACTGCAACAGCGATCAAGACGAGTAACGCTATCGTGCCAACGGTTGCGGCGCTGAGTAGTGCTGTTACAGTCCCGGCATAGGGAAAGACCGCGGTTGCGAAACCCACGGCTAGACTTGGCGCGAGGACAGCCGCGGTGGCGCCGACGACGACCACCACACCAACAGCGATCCCTATGGTTATCCCTTTGCCTGTCCCGGTCAGGATAGTCAGGGCGTTCGGCTCTTCCGCGTACACCTTATTGGCAATCGCGGCGCCGTACTTTTTGAACGCCGGATATGAGGGAATGGCGGGAGTACTGGTGGTGCACGCTAGAGGAAGATCCTCGTGGGCGCATGCCATTAAATCACAGTCATTATATGTGAATGAGGGCAAGCCCATGAAACAGGTGCCGCCGTTGGTGACGCACGCATTCTTGCTCTCCAGGCCGCCAGACACGTTGAATCCCAGATAGCCGGTGTCATTGGGTCCGTGATAGGTACAGGTCGCACGGGATTGATCCCACGCGCGGGATTGATCCCAGGCCGCCTGGGCGGCGGTGATGCGCTTCTGCCACACCACGTTGGTAAGCCAATTATAGAGGGCTTGCTCGTCGTCCGTACGGTCGTTTGCCGCTGTGGCGATGATGTTGCTCAGCCGGGTAAAGAGCTGCGCCCGCACCCGGTCCCGCGCCCAAATTTTGACATTATTCCTCTCGCCGGCTGGCAGCCCGTGGATTTGCATCACGTCGTCGATGGCGTGGGTGGTGAGCGCATCCAGGCGACGGCCTGCGGGTTGTGAGGTGTTGACCAGCACGTTGCTGGTATTATCCGGATCAACCGCATACACGGTCGCACAACGCTTCTGGATGATGTCCTGCGGGGAGGCGTTGCAAAGGCTCACTGGTTCAGGGCACCAAGCCTCACAATCCCAGCCCTCGAATATGGGTAGCTCCGAACCGTCCGCACAGGTGCACGTTTTCAAGGGAGGGACGACGAGGTCTGCGGGGGAGAAGTCCACGTCAATCGCCTTGACAATTTCCGCGTTCAGCAGGCAGTCTGGATCATTCGGATTGTAGCCGGCAATAGTGCAAGAAAAACACAGTGTGGGGCCGCCTGAGCAAGGAGTGCCATCAGCGTTCGTACAAGTTAGGGTGCCGCCGGCGGGACAAACACCGTCCTGCTGAGCCTGGAGCGGCGCGCTGAAGGCGAAGAGCGTCAGCGCGAGGGTACCCAAAAAGAGGGTCAGCATGCAGACAGACGCCCCTCTGCCTCTGCCCTGTGAGGTGTGCCTGGAGCTAATTGTCTTCATACGTGGTCGCCTTCCTTTTTTGTTAACACTTTCTCCATAAAGGCCAAAAGTTCCACCAGGGATACGAACGTGGTCGCCTGGCCGGACACGACATGCTCGACCCGCCCGTGCAGCGTCTTAGGCGTGAACCCGCTTCCTTGCCGCACCTGTACCACAAAGGCCCAGTGCGGAGGAAGTAGCGCGGGAAGTGGTGTTGTCTCCATCATGGTCACCTCCTTGCCTTTCTGAACGACTGTACGCTACACATAACTCCTGATGAGGCTGGAAGTCATAAGGAAACGCTAAGGTTTGTCTGCGGAGGCCCAGGGGCAACTGGGACAAGTCACAGAGGGGCTGCAACTGCTGGCCGAAGCAGAGGAGAAGATGAACAACACCGGGGAGCGGTTCTACGAAGCGGAGTTGTATCGGGTGAAAGGCGAATTGTTACTACAGTGCAGTCGAGCGTCCGGCGTCCGACGTCACAAGAAGAAAGGAAATTGAACGACGGACTTTGACATTCGTCGTTGATGGGCTAATGAGAAAGAGGAAGGTACTGGTATGGCTCTGACATTCCGCAAACTGCATCCGTACTTCGTTGCTGAGGTAAGCCCGGTCGATCTGCGCCAGGTTTATGATTCTGAAACGCTCGCCCAGATTCGCGCGGGGATGGACGAATACGCTGTCCTCGTTTTCCGCGCTCAGCCGTTTGCCGACGACGAACAGCTGGCGTTCGCGCAGCGCCTCGACGGTCAATTACACACGAAGACAGGAATCAGCGCCCTACGAAAGAATCGGCTGGGGAACGAGGCGCTTGGCGACATTTCCAACCTCGACGAGCATGGGGAGATTCTCAAGTCCGACGATCGTCGTCGTATGTACGGGTTGGGGAATCGCTTGTGGCATACCGATGCGTCGTTCCAAGATCCCCCTGGACGCTACTCGATTCTCTCGGCGAAAATTATCCCTTCCAGTGGCACCGATACAGAGTTTGCTGACATGCGGGCCGCATACGACGCGCTGTCCCCGGAGATGAAAGCACAGCTCGAAGGTCTCCGCGTCCACCACTCGATCGCGCACTCGCGGCAGACCCTCGGTTTCGAGTTCTCCCAGGATGAGCAAGCAATCTTGAAGGGTGCGGTCCACCCGCTGATTCGCACGCTCCCGCGCTCGCAACGCAAGTCGCTCTACGTCGCCGCGCACGCGTCGAAGATCATCGACTGGCCAGTGCCCGAGGGACGGCTGCTGCTGCGTGACCTGATGGAGCACGCCACTCAACCGGAGTTCGTTTATCGTCATGCGTGGCGCGCTGGCGACCTGGTGATTTGGGACAACCGTGCGACCATGCATCGCGCCAAGCCATTCGATGACGCGAAGTATCGTCGCGAGCTCCGCCGCGTGACGACTCTTGATGTCGAGCCGCCTGCACTCAGCGTGAGTGAGTCCTAGCCCACTAAGCGCCGTCTTCTAGTGGTCTGTCGGGGAGTGAATGACAGAATGAGTAGTAACGACTCTAGTCGTTCCTGCCGCCCCACGCGCGACGAAAGTCGCGACTACAATGAGGGAAGACTATGAGCGACGAGAATACCTGGCAAAAAGAAAACGAACGGGGAGCGAGGCTCTACCAACACGGGCACTACGCCGAAGCCGAGCAGGCGTTCCGCATGGCGCTACAGGAGGCCGAGCACTTTGGCCCGACTGACACCCGCGTGGCGGTCGTACTCAATAACCTGGCGAGCCTGTGTCACAATCAGCGGAAACTGGCGGAAGCGGAGTCACTGTATCAGCGCGCCCTGACCATTCGGCGCCAGACCTACGGCCCACACCACCCCATGGTAGCGCAAAGCCTCAATAATCTCGCGTCGCTATATCGCGAGCTGGGGAAATACCAGGAAGCGGAAGAGTTCTTACTGCACGCGTTAGCCATTGCCGAGGAGTTGGTAGGCCCGCAGCACTGGCGGATCACCAATTGCCTCAACAATCTGGCGGCCGTGTACACGGCACAGGCACGCTATACCGAAGCGACGGCGTTCTTCCAGCGCTCCCTGAGCATCAGGCAGCGATTTTTTGGCGCCAACGATCCCACGGTGGCGACGACACTCTGTGGGCTGGCCGAGCTTGCCCTTGCCCAAGGGCAGCATGCAGAGGCTGAGCCCCTGTTTCGCCGCGCCCTTACCATACGGGAGGAACAGTTAGGGGTTGACCATCCCGTAGTGGCAGTGCTGCTAGAAAAGTACGGGATCCTCTTGCGCCAGACAGAGCGTGAAACCGAAGCAATCGAGGTGGAAGCAAGGGCGCGGTCTATTCGCGTCAGACAGTTGCAGACCAACCCCGGTGAGAGTGACGAGCCGGAGTAAAACGCATTGACAAACCCTCACTCCGGGCTGACAGCAATTTGCCCTTGGCGGGGTCCTGGGAGCGCGACCATC
>JACQEL010000507.1 GCA_016200595.1 Deltaproteobacteria bacterium | reverse complement strand
GATTATGATCTCTGGAGAGCTGGCGGTGTCCGGGGCTGCGCTGCTATCTGCCGAAAGCGGAGTAACGGTAGTAGTGTTACCCGGCTTACCCATATTGTGTGCTATCGCCATGAGCAGCGCGATACCGCGCCCGATTCCCCGGCCCGAGCCGGTAATTGCCGCAACTTTACCGTCAAGTTTACCCATATCCTTTTCCTCCTTTGCGAGAAAGTTGTCAGTTGTCAGTTCTTAGAACAGTTGCCAGTAGTCTGTTGTCAGTTGCTAGTTTTAGTCTGTATTTTACTGATCACTGGCAACTGGCAACTGACAACTAGAAATCACCCCTTGGGCAGCCCCAGCACGCGATCACCCAGGATACCACGTTGGATCTCAGACGTACCACCGCCGATGGTCAGCAGCCGGCCCCATAAGGCGGCACGCGGCCAGCGACCATGGTCCACAGTAAACGGTGAGCCCTGAGTCAGTTGGGCGTATGGACCAAGCAATTCCGTAGCGAACGCAGCCATACGCAAGTTTAGTTCAGAACCGACTACTTTGTTAATCGATCCTTCAGGCCCAGGCGGATTGCCCTTGAGTCGCTTACTGAAGCTGCGAAACATATTGTAGGTAATAGCCTGGCATTCGATGGCGAACTGGGCCAGTTTCTGACGCACGGCTGGATCCTCGCTCGCAGGTCTGCCCTCGAGTTCAACGGCTTTGCTCAGCCGCAGCAACTCGCTCAACTGCCTGTGCACGGGCAGTCCAGAACCAATACCCGCACGTTCGTGCATCAGGGTCGTGACCAGTACCTTCCAGCCCTCATCCTTGGGACCGAGCAGATTGGTTCGTGGCACGCGCACGTCTTCGAAGAAGACTTCATTGAACTCCGCATCACCAGTAATCTGCACCAAGGGACGGACGGTGACCCCAGGGGTTTTCATGTCTACAATCAGGCAACTAATACCTTTGTGTTTGGGTGTGTGAGGGTCGGTACGAACAAAGAGCTGGATGTAATCGGCGCGGTGGGCGTAGCTAGTCCATACTTTCTGGCCATTGACCACAAAATAATCTCCGTCTTCCACCGCCCGGGTTTGCAGGGACGCTAAGTCAGACCCGGCGTTCGGCTCGGACAGACCTTCACACCAGATTTCTTCACCGGAGAGGATCTTCGGGAGGTATCTACGCTTCTGCTCCTCAGCTCCCCAGTGGATAATAGTTGGCCCGGACATCATCAACCCCAGGGTGTTGGCATAGCGAGGGGCGTGAGCCTGGTTCAGCTCTTGATTGAAGATAAACATCTCCATCAAATTGGCGCCGCGACCACCGTATTCCTTGGGCCAATGGATACCAACCCACCCGGCCGCATGGGCTTTTTTCTGCCAGCCACGTTGGAACTCGAAGCGTGCCTCGGCGTCGATCTCGTCGAATTTCTGTGGATCATAGCCCTCGGGGAGATTATGCTGTAGCCAGGTGCGCAATTCCTGGCGGAAAGCCTCCTCCTCAGGAGTGAAGTTGAAATCCATGCATTACCCTCCGCGGCCCTACCTTAGCGGCTTCGTTATGGAGGGTAAAGAGTAGAAGAAGCTCTCAGCTGTCAGCTATCAGCGGTCAGTTTCGGAAAGGGGAAATGGTGAAAAGGGTGAGGGAAAAAGACATCATCTTGCAAGCTCTGTTTTCCCCCATTTTCCCATTTCCCCGTTTCCCCTTTTGCCCCTTCCAAAGCTGATAGCTGACAGCTGAACGCTTATATTTAATCTTCTACTCGCGGCTGGTAACTGCTAAATGAATACTGAAAGCTCATCAGGAGGGAACCATATGGCCACCACGTCACTATATGCTTACATCGCGGCTGGACATCACCAAATTGCCTTCGTAGTCAAAGACCTGCAGACAGCGGAACGATTCTTCACCGAAAAGATGGGGGTACCGCATTTCTTTCGTTTTAATGACGTACAAGTGCACGAAGCGGTCTTCCGGGGCGGACCTGGCGACTTTCACATGCACCTGGCGCTAGGGTACGCCGGCGATTCACAGATTGAGCTGATCGAGCACCTTTCTGGCCGTAGCATTTATAAAGAGTTTCTCGACCGGCGAGGTGAAGGACTTCACCACCTGGGTTTCATCGTGCCAGACCACGAAAAAGTGATTGCCGATTTCGCCGCTAATGGCTTTCCAGTCATTCAGAGTGGCCGCATTGGTAACAACCCTGGCGTGCGCTTTGCGTATTTCGATACCGAGGCAGCCATCGGCGCGGTCATGGAAAGTATCGTGCTTGATGACGAGACCCGTCGGCTGTTTGAACGGATCAAACGAGGGGAGTTCTGAGTAGAGAAAGAAGGTAGGCCGGAATAAGCGGAGCGTTTCCGGCAGCGACGCGCACGCCGGGAACGGCCTACGGCCTTATCCCGGCCTACGACGGAGAAAACGGTAGGTCTCCTCGCTCAAATGAAAACCGCTATCTGCCCTCTGGGTAGACCTTCTCTAGTTGTGCCATTAGGTCTTCTTGGCTGCCCGGACTGACCTTCTCTGGTGCTCCAGGAAGAGTTTCCTGGCTTGGCTTATCCGCTCCAGATTGTCCCTGTTTCTCTCCTAGCTGGCGTTTTAACTGCTCAATTTCTTGTTCCCGTTCAGCCAACTGCTGACGGAGCTGTTGGACCAACACGATTAATTCTTCGGGTTGGAGAGACAGCGGATCGATTTCTTTCATGTCCTCTTTCTCATCACAGGAACCCGCGCTTTTCAACCTGCGGATACTGCATGGAGCGGCTTTGACAGAGGCACGAGGGATTGGTACTCCCTAGCGTCATGGACACAAAACTCCGGCAGGCCATTGAGGCTGCAGTCGCAGAGACCTGGGGACAAGAGACACGAGTCAGTCATATCGTTCCTCTGGCAGGAGATGCCTC
>JACQEL010000544.1 GCA_016200595.1 Deltaproteobacteria bacterium | reverse complement strand
TTTGAGAATACCCTCTCCAACGTGATCGATGTCTTTGTCAACCGCTTGCGCAACAAGATCGAGCGCGACTGTCCTCACAAGCTGCTCCACACCGTCAAGGGCGTCGGATACGTCCTGCAGGAGCAAGACGCGTGAGACACTGGACCCTCCGCACTAAACTGACTCTCTGGTACGCCGGGAGTGTCGGCGTGATCAGCCTCCTCGGCACTCTCCTCCTGTATTATGGCTTCAGCTACGTCTCGTCCCGCAGCATCGATATATTCCTGCGTGAAGAGGCCGAGGCGCTGGGCAATTATCTGTCCCTCACTCCCAGAGCGAATGCCCGAACGTATATCGCCCAGTTGGTGGCGGAGAAGGATGTCTTTAGTGGACACCAAAAATATGTGCAGCTCCGCGATAGCACCGGGGTCGTGATCGAGAGATCGACAAACCTGCTGGACCGGGAGTTACCGCTCCCGGAGCGAACCGGGACGCCGGCCCGAGAGGAAGTCTTTGCCACGATTGCCTTTCCGAACGCCTTGGCCGTGCGCCTGATCACCCTGCCGATCGTTTCGCAGGCAGGAGCCGCTTTTTTCGTTCAAGAAGGCGTGTCGCTGGAAGGAGAGTACGCCTTTCTCAGAAATTTACGCACTGCACTCTTTTTTTTCTTACCAGGCATGCTGGGGCTCAGTATTCTCAGTGGCAGGCTGATGGCGCGCCGGGTTTTACAGCCGATCGAGACCATCACCCGCGAAGCGCAGACCATAGAGGCGCTGGATTTAACTCGCCGGCTGCCGGTCGTGAATCCCCAGGACGAGATTGGGCAATTAGTGGGCGTTCTCAATTCTCTGCTCTTCCACCTGGAGGGAGCCTTTACCCAGATGCGCCAGTTCACTGCCGATGCCGCGCACGAGCTGCGCACGCCGCTGGCGGTACTCCGCTGTGGGATGGAAGTTATGATCACCCGAGCACGGCGCGTCGAAGAATATCAAGAGGCGCTGAGCACCTCTATCGAGGAAGTGTCTCGCCTGTCGCGTATTGTCGACAATCTCTTCCTCCTGGCCCGAGCCGATGCCGGAAGCCAAGAGTTTATCCGGGGGCTGGTAGACATTAGAGAACTCGTCCAAGATGTATACGAGCAGGCTGAACTTATGGCTGAAGCGAAAGGCTTGGGAGTTTCTTTACACACTAACGGTGAGATCTTCGTGCAGGGAGATTACGCGCGGCTGAAACAACTGGTGCTCAATCTGGTAGACAATGCAGTCAAATATACCTCTGCCGGGGGAGCAATTCACCTGGCGGTTGAGCGCGAGAAAGGCTGGGCCAAAATCGTCGTGGAAGATACTGGCATTGGTATTCCTCCAGAGGCGCTTCCGCATATCTTTGCTCGGTTCTATCGGGTGGATAAAGCTCGCTCGCTTGACACTGGTGGAGGGGGACTGGGGCTGAGTATTTGCCAGTGGGTTGCTCAAGCCCATGGTGGGACAATTACCGTGCGCAGCCAGGTCGGGGCTGGCAGCACCTTCGTGGTTTCTCTGCCTCTACGCTAGTGTTCCGTAGCTCTTCTCTCTCCTCCAGCATGACAAAAAATTCATTTTTCATTCACTCCCCCTTCATCCCGCCTCTGGTACACTCAAAAGAGTGAGAAACTTCCCGCGTCGGTTGTGCCGGTTTTGCCTCACGGTTGTTGTTCTTCTTGGGCAGTCCGCGCTTCTTTCCGCCCAAGAATTACCAGCCCTAACCCTACAAGAAGCGGAAGGTCAGGTTCTCGCTGTTCATCCCCTCACCCAGGTCGCTCAGGCGCGGGTGAAGGCTGCCCTGGGGCTGATGCGGCAGGCCCGAGCCTATCCTAACCCTTCTTTTGCCTTCGCCAATAATAATTTTGCGCTGGAGCGAACTTTTGGACTCACGCAATCTATCGAATGGCCTTTCAGACGCGGCTATAGGATCGGCGTCGCTCGGACTGACGAGCAAATCACCGAGGAAGAGCAAGAGAGTGTCCGCCAAGATGTCGTCGCTATAGCGCGCGAGGCGTTCTTCACCGTTCTCTTCGCTCAGGAAAGCGCGCGCGTCGCTGACGCCTTTGTCCAGGCTACCCGGCACTTGCAGGGCTCGACCGAGAAACTCTTTGCGGAGGGAGATATCGCCGAGTTCGATGTCATGAAAACCAAGGTAGAGGCACTACGGGCAGAGACTGATTTGGGGAAGGCGCAGGGGCAGTTGCAAACGGCGCAGTCAGGCCTCAACCTCTTGCTGGGCAGAGCAGAGCAGGCTCCGCTGGTGCTTGCCGGTTCTCTGCTGACCGCGCGACCGCTACGTCCACTAGCAGAATTGTGGTCCGCGGCCGAGGAACAGAATCCACTCCTGCTCGTCCAAAGGCGAACCGTGGAGAGAGAACAACTCAATCTCAAACTTGCCAGAACGGCTCTGCTGCCGGACGTCTCCATCGACGTTACTCATGGAGAAGATCGACAGACCGGACGCGTCGCTCCCCTTCTCGGGCTGAGCTTTTCTTTCCCCTTGTGGGATCGCAAAGAAGGAGCAACTGAAGCCGCCCGCCAGAAAGTAGCCGAGGCCGAGGCGACCTTGCGAGCGACTCAACTGCAGGTACACCAAACCCTGCTCACGGCTTACAACAATTGGCAGATCGCCAGAGACCAGGCCGATGCCTTCACTAAAGGGCTCGTTGTCCAGGCGGAACAAGCCGCAACTCTGGCCGAACAAAGTTATCACGAGGGTGCAGGAGACTTGTTAGGCGTGCTGGATGCAGAACGTAGCTTGCTGACCGTGCGCCGAGACTACGCGCTGGCCCTCTTCGCTATGCACATGGCCTGGGTGATGGTGGAGCGGGCTGTGGGGGTTAGGCCCGAACCGTAAAGCTTATATGAAAAGAGCAAACGGGACGTCTTTTGTCTGCTTTTTGCTGTGCCTGGCAATTTTCTCTGCCTGTGCAAAACACGTGGAGCAGGAGGATCAGAAGGAAGCAGGCGCAGAGGCAGTTGTGCTCACTCTCACACCTGACCAACAAGAAGTTATTGGCTTAACCACCGTGCCAGCAGTAACACGCGTGGTGCGGCCGGTGATTGAAAGCTTTGGCCGCATCGTGCCCCGCCTGCAAGGCCGAGCGCAGGTGACTGCTCCGGTGGCCGGTCGTATCACCCCCCAGAGTGCGGCGCTGATTCCCTCCCTGGGGACGTTTGTCCAGAAGGGCCAACTCCTAGCTGAAGTGGAACAAACCTATACCGCGCCCGAGCAAGTACAATTCGAGATCGGCGAAAAAGGCGCCGCTGGCGCCGTACAGGAAGCGCAAGCCGCCCTGGAAGCTGCCAAAGCCGAGTACCAGCGTAGTCAGAACCTGCTTCGGGCGAAGATCATTTCGCAGAAGCGCCTGGAAGAAGCGAAAGCGGCTTGGCTGCAGGCGCAAAGTCGATACGACACTGCCCGGCGTCAGCAGGCGAGCTATCGTACCGCAACGGCTGCGGGTGGGGAGAGTCCTCGACGCTTCTCTCTCACCGCTCCTCTGGCCGGGATAGTAATCCAGGCGGAAATTACCGCCGGCCAGCAGGTCGATACGACCGCCCCACTCTTTACTATCGCCGATCTCTCCACCGTTTGGGTCGAAGCTCCGGTCTTTGAAGGAGACCTCGATAGAGTGGAGCGAAAGAGTGCGGCTACCATTCACAGCATCGGTACTCAAGGGGAGACCTGGACCGGTAGTCCCCTCTCTACCAGCGAGGTCGTCGATCCGCTGAAGCGGACGGTCAACCTGCTCTACGCCGTAGACAACACCGCTGGTCGACTGAAACTGGGAATGTCCGTCACCGTAGTGGTAGCGGCTGGCCGAGATGAACAAGTAGTGATGGTTCCGGAGGCGGCGCTGATCGAAAGTGAAAGAGGAAAAGGCGTAGTGTACGTGCGCCGCAGCCCCACTGTGTTTGCTGAAGAAGAGGTCGGCATCGGCCTGAGGCAGGACAGTTTGGTGGCCGTCGCAGGAGGCGTAAGAGCGGGGGATGCGATCGTGGTGACCGGCGCGTCAGAACTCTTTGGCAAAATGCCTGCTCGGCTTACGGTTGAGGAATAAGTCGCCTTGTCAGCGGAGAACAGTAGTGCTGCGTCTACGTTAAAACTCTGCGCTGGATGCGCCCTTCGACTTCACCGCCTGCGGCGGTTACGCTCAGGACGAACGGAGAAAACACGCAGCAAGCCAACCCCGTTCGTGCTGAGCGTAGCGCGAGCGAAGTCGAAGCATGAATGCATTGCTACTACCTGCTATGCACAGATTTAGAGTAGACACGGCAGTGGCGTGCGCTATGCGCATGAAAAGGGCAGCGTACAGAGGAGACGTGCGCACAGCGCACGCTACCCCTGTCGAGGAATAATCTGCCCTGTCAGCCGGGGCGACTTGATTATCCAGAACTTACGGAGCGGCGTATACAGTGGTAACGAGAATTGTCCTCTTCTCCCTACATAATCGGGTGGTCGTTCTGAGCCTGGCCGTGCTCCTCCTGGTTGCTGGGGTTGTGGCAGCGAATCGTTCTCCTTTAGACATCTTCCCCGAGTTTTCTCCG
>JACQEL010000103.1 GCA_016200595.1 Deltaproteobacteria bacterium | reverse complement strand
TGACCCTCCTCTCCCTCCCGAGCGGACGGTCGTTCTTGCCTTTCGACTCGTGCCTAGACTTCCGTTTCTCCCCTTCCTTTCGCTGTATTCCACTGATCGGGTGACGGACAACTCCTTGCCCCACTTATCTCCCCATGCAGGGACGTATGTGCTAGGTATGTTGAGGTGTATCACTAGGAGATGAACGAAGGGCAGCTACGACAGTCGCCGTCCACATTCCTGAGTCTCGCTTCCGCAAACTCAAACGCGCTGCGGATTTAGGGAGAGGAAAGAGTCGAATATAAGGGAGCGAGTGAAGAGGAACCAAGTCTTACGGTTCTGTATTTGCTTAACGGTTATAAGGGAAGTGGCTTCTAGATGTGGCAATACAAGACCTGACTCTACTCTTTCACCCGGTGATAAATCGTCGATTTTGATTTGGTCCATTGTCTCGGTCCTTTTCTCTGCAGGTCTGGTGAAAGCAGACTACAACGCATCTCCTCCGCTAAGACCCGGGGGTCTGCGTTCTGACCAGGCGAATAAACGCCTCGGGGCGTATCATCCGCACATCTTGGTAGCTGTTTAAATCAAGCAAGTCTTTATCGTAGGTCACCAGGTACGTAACGCCGGCGGCCAGGGCAGTGGCAATCACGTAATCATCATTGGGGTCACGACAGATTTTGACGACGGGAAGAGTGCCTACAGGGCGGGCAAGACTCCGGAGCAAGGTCCGGTATTCCTCGACATCCTTGTTGGTGTAGGGAAAATTCAGGCGTAAATGCTCGCGCTTTAACAAGACGTTACACGTTTCTTCAACAATAGCTTGGGTAAAATAAAAAGCCAAAGCTCCATTGACGCCGTAGTCAAGGAGCTGGGCGGCTAAGCCCTGTTTGCGAAGGAACGCACTCACCAGAATGGTAGAGTCAAGGACGGCGCTAAGCCTGGCTAGGGCGTTGTTTCTCTTTCCTGTAGGCTTTTACCTCCTTCACAATGAGTTGTTCTTGCTCATCATCAGAGAGCTTACTCACCGGCTGCTTGGCATGAACACGGGTAAGGAGCTTGAGCAGGGCTTTGCCTGCCTTCTGGCGCTCCACCACACTCACTGGCTTTAAGAGAATGCCGTCTTTGACGGCTTGGGCTTCCACGTAATCACCTTCAGCCAGGTTGAACTGCCTGCGGAGGTCAACCGGTAAGGTGAGTTGCGCGAAGCGCCGCAACTTCAAAAGAGCCATATGGTATTTTCTCCTTTCGGGAACAGACATACTAAGAAATTAAGAGATTATAAATACAAGATATTCTTAATGAGAAAAAATATCGAGTAAACCAGGTACTTACAACATAGGTGACGAAAGATTGAGGTAATGCCTACTATTTCTGAGATCCCCCGTATGTTACCAGGTGATTCACATCAGGGATTCACTCAAAGGGGGGATTGGGGTGGGAGATTGGTGGGAGATTGGGGGCAGGTCTTGCAAGGCCATATCTCGGGAGGAATTGGGGTCAAGTCTTGCAATGCCACATCTCGGCAAAGAAAGACAAAGGAAGCTATCTGATCGGAAGCCTTGCTCCCCCCTTTCTCCCTATGTCTCTGATTGGTCCACCGCGAGGCGGAGACGTATCCTCCCATGAGGCCCGTGCACGGAGCGGCTTATTGAGGCGCTGAGTGTCCCTCGTCCTGCGCTGCAGTTGCCCGAAGCCGCGTTCGGCGGTGATCGAAGTTCTACGTCCTCCGAGGCAGCCCCGGCAACTGAGCTTAGGGATCAGAGGAGCGGCTTCACTTCCGCCAGAAACTCGATCACGGCCTTGCTGAAGGCATCATTGCGATCACCAGCGACCATGTGCCCGGCGCCGGCGACATCGGCATATTTGGCATGCGAAAGCTGGGACAGGTCTTAACTATCAGTCCCATAGCCCGGATAAAATCTGGGGAACGGATACACCTTGCATCCCGGGTTCTGCTTCCCTTCACCCAGGCTACCTTGCTTAACGGTTCCAAGGGAAGTGATGTCCAGATGTGTCAAGGCAAAACCCGACCCTCCTCTTTCTGTGACCACATTCCTCTCCGCTGGAACAAGTGGCATAACCCCTACTCAACTGCTAATCTGTCGGCGCGCAAGGGCCACGAGCAGTACAGGAACAATATGGCGACGGGTGAACAACTCAAGAGCCTGGTAAAAAGCCACATTGAAGGAGACGAAGAGCGTTTCTTCACACTTGCCATGCAGGTGGCGGCTTATGAGGCGCGACAGGGTCATGGGAAATTGGCCCAGGATATCCGTGCGCTGATTGATAGCGCGAGGATAGCTGCCGCACGTTCGCCTGAATCAAAAAAGTCGACACCCATTGTTCACCCTCGCGGAGAGCTGGCTGGGCTCTTTGCTGCTTCGTATCCGAAGCTTCGCTTATCTGACATGGTTTTGAACTCCCGGGTGAAGAGCCGTCTCTCACGAGTGTTACGCGAGCAACGAGCGCGCGACAAGTTGCGCTCTTATGGATTACAACCTCGGCGCAAACTTTTGCTGATCGGACCACCAGGCTCTGGGAAAACAATGACGGCTGAAGTGTTAGCCGGTGAACTGCATGCTCCACTCTTTGTGATTCGGCTTGACTCGCTGATCACAAAATTCATGGGTGAGACTGCCGCAAAGTTGCGCTTGGTCTTTGATGCTATGCTTTCTGCTCGGGGGGTATACCTTTTTGACGAATTCGACTCGATCGGAGCCCAGCGCGCGCTCCCCAATGACGTTGGCGAAATTCGCCGGGTGCTGAATAGCTGCTTGCAGTTTATCGAGCACGAAGAATCAGACAGCCTCATCCTTGCGGCAACGAACCATCCAGAGGTTTTGGACCAGGCTCTGTTTCGACGTTTCGACGATGTGATCCAGTATGATATCCCGGACAAGGAACAGGTGCTGCGCACCCTGCAAGCGAAACTCGCGAGCTTTAAGACTTTGGATATAGTCTGGGAAAAAGTGGCTGAGGCAGCTCTTGGGCGCAGTTATGCAGAAATCGCTCGTGCATGCGAGGAGGCCGCAAAAGAGATGGTCTTAAACGACCGTCAATCGATCTCGACCGAGAGCCTGCTCGATGCCTTGTCAGAACGTCGGTCCTTTACTCATGACAGCCTAACTGCATCGCAGGAGACGTAGGAGCAAGTGGCTGAGGACGCCGAGAAGCTGCGACACATACTTCTGGCCGGAAATGGTCGTACAGAACGGTTCAGGAACGTGAGGGCAAGGTGTCAGCCACAGTCTACATTCCGGATAAAAAGATTACCGCTTTCGTGCAAAAAATTGAGCAATACCTAACAAAGAGCACGCCAAAGAAGGGACTCCCAAAGAACCAAACGCTTGTCGAGAGTATTTCAGAAATTCGCGCAGCGCTTCTGGAGGCGCTTTGGACGGACGCTCTTCACTTATTGCCTCCTATGGGCCAGGCGATTTGGTGGGAGGTGTGGCTACGAAAAACAGAGAATCCCGACGAGGCTCTCAACGAATTCCGCCAGCACACCAATCTCACAGGACTGCAAGTTGGTTCGGTTGATCTGCAATTTCCCGAGCGGACGGTCGTTCTTGTCTTTGGCACCCGAGAACGGATGATGCGGTCTCTAGAACTGTTAAGCTTGATTGCGGAAATACGTTTTGCGCGCATTAATCCAGAAGATTTCATGGAGCTTTCCGCAGTAGAGCAGGCTGGGTGGGTCGAGGATCTCTCCCAAAGGACACGGCCGCCTGAACAAACAGCTCCTGCGGTCTGCCTTCTCGATACGGGGGTAAATCGCGAACATCCGCTCTTGAGAATTGCGCTTGCCGAGAGCGATTGCCATAGTCACCACCCAGACTGGGGGACCGCAGACCACGATGGTCACGGAACAGAAATGGGAGGTCTGGCTTTATACGGAGATCTTGCGGAAGCACTCGCTACCAGCAGTGAACAAATACTCACGCACTGTCTTGAATCCGTTAAAATTCTTCCTCCTCCAGGATTCCCACCCAATGAGCCAAGCCTGTATGGAGCAGTCACAGAGCAAGCGGTAAGCAGGGCAGAAATCCAGGCCCCCACCCGGAGACGAGTCGTGTGCATGCCGGTCTCGGTCAGTGGACCGGAAAACGTGCAACCCTCGGCCCGCCTCTCAGAATCCGAAAGACAAAATCTGTTGGACCAAATCAACGAATTTCGCGGCCGTGGACGACCCTCCTCATGGTCTGCAGCAATTGACAAAATTACGTCCGGAGCAGAAGACGATCACCGCCGCCTTATCGTCTTGGCTGCCGGGAACACGGAACGAGAGTTTCGCCGCTACTACCCAGACAGCAACCGTACTGAAGGAATTCATGATCCAGGCCAATCCTGGAACGCTTTAACAGTCGGTGCATATACAGTCAAAACCGAGATAAACAACTCCACTTACCCAGGGTGGCAGCCTATTGCACCTCCCGGAGATTTAAGCCCCGCGAGTACGACTTCGCTTGTGTGGCAAGAGCAGTGGCCACTTAAACCAGACATTTGTATGGAGGGAGGAAACATGGCCACTGACCCAGCGACGCGAAGTCCGGACTATGTGGACAGTCTTCAACTGCTGACAACTCACCGGGATCTCCTCCAGCGTTTATTTACCACCACGGGCGACACCAGCGCAGCAACGGCGCTGACTGCGAGGATGGCAGCAATTATCCAGGCTGAGTATCCAGAATTCTGGCCGGAGACAATTCGTGC
>JACQEL010000613.1 GCA_016200595.1 Deltaproteobacteria bacterium | reverse complement strand
TCACTTTGTCATGCGCTTTGATCAGATTGCGGGCCATATACGCCCTCCTTCGTCGGGCAAGGTGTTAATAGGTAGTTGCCAGTAAGCCAGTTGTCAGTTGCCAGTAAGAAGAAGGCCTTCTTTGTTCCGGAACTGACAACTGACAACTGGCAACTGATAACTAATCGTTAACACCTTGCCCGACGAAGGAGGGCGTATATGGCACGCAATCTGATCAAAGCGCATGACAAAGTGAAAGGGCTGGAATGGACACCGACGTATGTTCAGCCTGAGGTGAAATACCCGACTCGCTTTCACATCCCGAAGAAAGCTAAGGATCCCTTCCGTCACCTGATCCGCGACTACATGGCGATGGAAACCGAGAAGGACAACCGCCAGTACGGCTTCCTCGATGGCGCGGTGCGTATGGATAATCCTAATCAAGTCGAGCCGCGGTTCGTCGAGTCGCTCAAGCCTGCGCTCGCCATTCTTCCCTTCGCCGAATATGCCGCCGGCAAATGTCAGGGGATGCTCATCAGCGCGGTGGATAATGAGGAACTGCGTAATGGTTATCTGGCACAGATGCTCGATGAGACCCGCCACGTGCAGCAAGAGATCTATCTCGGCCGTTACTACATGAAACATTACGCCGATCCGTCCGGGTTCGACATCGGCCAGAAAGGGTTTGGTGGCCACCTCTTGGCTTCAGCCGGGCGGGCCTTCTTTGAGACCTTCGTTGCCGGTGACCCCATCGAGTGTTCGATCAGTCTCCAGGTCGTGGGAGAGACGGCCTTTACCAATCCCTTGTTTGTGGCGTTTCCTAATACTGCCGCCGCCAACGGTGACCATGCTACTCCATCTGTCTTCCTGAGTATCCAGTCTGATGAGTCCCGGCATATGGCCAACGGCTATGCCACGTTGGTGACCGTGCTGTCGGACGATCGCAACCTGCCGTTCATCCAGGAAGCACTCGATAAATACTTCTGGCGCGGCCACATCTTTATCGATGCATTCTTGGGCACTCTCACCGATTACTTCAGCGTCAATCGCATCGGTTCTTACAAAGACATGTGGCAGCGATGGGTCATGGATGACTGGGTGGGCAGTTTTATCGCCCGTTTGGAGAAGTTTGGCCTCAAAGCGCCACGCTGGCTGCCGCAAGCCCAGGAAAATATATCCTGGATCAACCACTCCGCGGCCATGGCGGCGTTCGCCTTGTGGCCGGTCGCCTTTTGGCGCTTCGACGTCATGACCGACAAAGACTGCGCGTGGTTCGAGCAAAATTACCCGGGCTGGTACACTCATTATGGCAAGTTCTGGGAGGCCTACCGTAATATGGCCGACCCCCGCCAAGGCCAAATTCCGGCGCAGCTTTTCCCTAGCCTGCCACCGCTCTGCCAGGTTTGTCAGATGCCCTGTGTGTTCCCCCGGCCGGATATTAACAACCTCCGCATTGTCGAGAAAGAAGGAAAAAAACGGGCTTTCTGCTCGGAAGCATGTGAATGGATGTTCGATCTGGAACCTAAGCGGTACCTTGGTTACACCAACTGGTACGAGAAATTCGACGGGTGGGATTTAGCTGATGTCATCACCGAATTGGGCTACATCCGACCCGATGGTAAGACTCTGATGGCGCAGCCACACCTCAATTCTGAGCACATGTGGACCATCGACGACATCCGCCGGCTGAAGTTTGAAATCAAAAACCCGCTGCGCAGCTAAGAAGGGGGCTGGGGGTTAGGGGCTGGGTGCTGGTAAAGACAAAAATACGTACAATATCGATTCCCGGCCCTCGCATCTGACACCCAGCACCTAGCACCCAACACATAACACCCAACCCCTAGCACCCAGCACCCTTAGGAGGGCAGTATGAGCCTCGAAGATCTCGAACGGCGCGTGCAAATTCTGGAAGACATTGACGCCATCAAAAAACTCAAGGCGCGCTATACTGGGTATTGCGATAATGGCTACGATCCTGACGGCATTGCTTCGTTATTTACTGATGATGCGGTCTGGGATGGCGGAGTTTTTGGTCGCTGCGCGGGGCGTGAAGCGATTCGTAAGTTCTTCCGTGATGCATCCAAGCTTCTTCCTTTCGCCTTGCACTACGTGATGAATCCGATCATCGAGGTCCAGGGGACCACCGCCACAGGTTCCTGGTATCTGTTCCAGACCTGTACCTTCGCCGAGGGCAACCAGGCGGTGTGGGGCGCGGCGCGGTATCAGGAAGAGTACATCAAGCAGAATGGCGAGTGGAAGTTCAAAAACCTGAAAGTTGTCTCCTCGTTCTGGACCCCCTTTGACCAAGGCTGGGCAAAAAAGCAATTTATTCAAGAATAGCTGTCAGCCCTCAGCTTTCAGCAAAACGAGCCGAGACTTTAGGTTGTAGGTATAAGGCGAAAAAGAACATCCCTAAAGCCTTTAACCTGTGGTCTATAGCCTTCTTATCTAGCTGAAAGCTGATAGCTGATAGCTCACTTTATTTATAGGAGGCTATTGATGCTTAAGCCGATCATTTCCGCTGACTCTCACATTACCGAGCCACCCGGCACGTATGTGGATCGTATCGACCATAAGTACAAGGACACCGCGCCTCATATGGTCCGTGATGAGAAGAGGGGCGACCTCTTCATTATCGATGGGCTGAACCAACCGATTCCTATGGGGCTGGTGGCCGCTGCTGGGAAAAAGGCCGAAGAACTGACGACCTTTGGCGCCAAGTTCGAGGAGCTGCACCGAGGGGGCTGGGACCCCACTGCTCGTCTCGCCGATCAAGATCGCGACGGCATCGCCGCGGAAGTCATCTACCCGACCGTCGGTATGTTGCTGTGTAACCATCCCGACTTTGATTATAAGAAGGCCTGCTTTGATGCCTATAACCTGTGGATCGCGGAATACTCGGCTACGCATCCTGACCGCCTCATCGGTCTGGGCCAAACTGCCATGCGCTCGGTCGAGGAAGGCATCGAAGACCTGCGCAAGATGAAAGAGCTGGGGTTACGCGGGGTGATGATGCCCGGCAATCCCCAAGTCTCAGATTACGACGACCCGATCTATGATCCGTTCTTTGAAGCGGCTGTCGACCTGCAAATGCCGGTCAGCTTTCATATCTTGACGAGCAAGGGCGACGTGGTCGGCGCGCCTGCGCGCGGCCCCAAGATGAACGGTTTCATGTCGATCATCCGCGGCTGCCAGGACATTATGGGGACATTTATCTTGGGTGGAACCTTCGAGCGCAACCCGAAGCTGAAGGTCATCTGTGTCGAGGCGGACGCCGGTTGGGTGCCGCACTACATGTACCGCATGGACCACGCCTTCGAGCGTCATCGCTATTGGCTGACCGTTAGCAAGTTGTCCAAGATGCCGAGTGAATACTTCCGCGAACACATCTATACAACCTTCCAGGATGACTGGGTGGCCTTTAAGATGAAGGACATGTGCAACATGCGGCGGCTGCTATGGGCAAATGACTTCCCCCATAGCGATTCCACCTGGCCGTGGTCGCAGGAACTGCTGGCTAAGCATACCGCGAATCTCACCGAAGAAGAGAAAAACTGGATTCTCCACGATAACGTGGCGGAACTGTACAATTTGGCCATCTAAATCAAACCACACGAGATTGGCACAGGCCTGTAGGGGCGAAGCCTTTGCCAAGCAAGGCGATACCGGTCAGGTGATCTCGGCGCAAATGCTTCGCCCCTACGCACTGTCGTCGTTCACCATCTAACAGCAGAGAAGGAGGAGATCATGAAACAGTTTCTCGCTCTTACGGCTCTCACGTTCGCATTTCTTACTATCGCGGCTGTTCCCACGGCCCGTGCACAAAACTGCCAAGACCTGCTCGCCAATAACCGCTATCGCTGCCAAATCAAAACTGAGCTTGGGTTTCAGTTCGAGGCTTGCTTCCAGTTCAAATCGCCTGGGATTCTGTCGAACAAATTCGATATGAGCGTCGATGGTGGTCCCGCTTTCTTCACTACCCTGGAATGCGAATGCAAAGCCAAGAGCGACTTTAACAATCCCAAATTTAATCAGTCTACCGAGTTCCTCTGTGGCAACGAGCAGTATGGCGAC
>JACQEL010000612.1 GCA_016200595.1 Deltaproteobacteria bacterium | reverse complement strand
ACGGCGCCAGCTGTGGGGCTGTTGCACCCCGTGCAGCCGTGTAGAGAGTTTAAGCAAAAGCGTTTTTCCTTGCCATTCTTCTGAGCAGCAGGCGCCGCATTTTCACCGAAAGGCGAAGTTTTCTTGAAGATTTTCGCAATCTGGTGGTGGTACAGCTTTTGCACATCTGGTGAGAGTCCGCCGTGAGGAGGTTCTTATGAAAAAAATTGAAGCGATCATCAAACCCTTCAAGCTCGACGACGTCAAAGAAGCCCTGTCGAAGGAAGGCATCCAGGGAATGACGATCACCGAAGTCAAGGGCTTTGGTCGGCAACGCGGGCATACCGAGTTGTATCGCGGGGCTGAATACGTGGTTGACTTCATGCCGAAGGTAAAGATCGAAATCCTCGTGACCGACGAACAGGCTCCCACGGTGACGGACACCATTATGACGGCTGCCCGCACTGGCCGGATCGGCGACGGCAAGATCTTCATCACCTCAGTAGACGACGCCATCCGCATCCGCACTGGCGAGCGTGGCACCGAGGCAATCTAAATTTTAAAAACGGACGGGAGGGGTATCTATGGGGTCTACATCTGCACAGGGATGGTATCTGTTTGTTTTCATAGTCGGTTTCACACTTGGCCCTGCCGGCTTATTCGCGCTCGGCTGGCCGATAGCGTTGCTCGGCTTTGCCCTTATGGCAGTGGCGCTCGTCGGTTTCCGCAGCATCAAGGAGCCCGCTCCGGAGGCCTCCTTGAGAATGGAGAACAAGCCCGCTCCTTCAGTGGCCCGGACTGGAGCTCACTAAAAGTTCGGGGCACGCCAGGGCGAGGGACATTCTAAGGAGGTACAATCATGAAAATAATGGGCTTAATACTACTCATTGGCGGTTGGCTAATTGCCGTCGCCGGGCTCCTCATAACCGATGCGACCGGCATGCGGATGATCATGGCGTTGGTCGGGTTCGGCACAACCATTGCCGGGTTAATGACGGTCAACAAAGGCCATACGGCACACGCCATCTGGAAGGGTAGAGGAGGACTAGCATGATATCCCCTAATCGACTGTTATTTCGCGCCGGCCGTCGTACGCCTTCACGCACCTTGTACGCGGCGGTTGTTCTCGCGTCCATGATTAGCTTCGCCGTGCCGATCCGTGCGGCGGATGCGCCTAGCGAAAGTGTGCCTGAAGAAGCACCAGCCGCCATTACTACGGCCGATATCAAAGGGGTGAGCACTCCGAGCACCGATGATTTGGCGAAAGGCGATCCTGGTGGTGCGCTTACTGGCTCGGCTGCCGACATCGTCATGGCCGATGCTAAAAAAGGACTGACGCTCGTCGACGTCGTCAACCAAGTTGGTCAGAACCGTATCGCCATCAATTTCGTCTGGACGCTCATCACCGGCTACCTGGTGATGTTTATGCAAGCGGGCTTTGCGCTGGTCGAGACTGGGCTCTGCCGAGCCAAGAACGCCAACCATACCATGATGATGAATTTCATGGTGTATGGCTTCGGTATGTTTGCCTACTGGGTCATGGGCTTCGCCATCCAGCAAGGCGGTTCAGCGGGAGTCACCAACCTTGGTGGACTCAATCCTCTCAACAATGAGTTCAAACTGTCACTCTTTGGTGTGGACTGGGGCCTCTTCGGCACGAAGGGCTTCTTCTTGTCTGACACCGGTTATGACGTCGGCGTGATGGTCATGTTCCTTTTCCAGATGGTCTTCATGGATACGGCCGCGACCATCGTCACCGGAGCGGCGGCCGAGCGGTGGAAGTTCGCCGCTTTTGCGATGTCCTCTATGTGTCTTGCGGCCATCTGGTACCCGTTGTTCGGCAACTGGGCCTGGGGTGGGGGGTGGCTGTCGCAACTCGGCGCAAACTTTAAACTCGGGCACGGCTACTGTGATTTTGCCGGCTCTGGGGTCGTCCATGCCGTGGGCGGCATGAGCGCGTTCGCCGTGGCTATGATTGTTGGACCGCGAATCGGCAAGTATAACCGGGACGGTTCACCAAACGCGCTGCCCGGTCACGACATCACCATGGTCTTGCTTGGTTGCTTCATCCTGGCTTTTGGCTGGTTCGGCTTCAACCCGGGCAGTACACTCGGGGCTTCAGGAGCGGGGAACCTCCGCATTGGTTCTATCGCCGTCAACACGATGCTCGCTGGCGCAACCGGCTCATTCGGGGCGCTTCTGTACATGTGGATACGCTTTGGTAAGCCTGACGCTTCGATGAGTGGCAACGGCCTGCTGGCGGGACTCGTGGCAATTACCGCACCCAGCGGCTTTGTTAACCCGGTCGGCTCGGTCATTATCGGGTTTGTCGCAGGATTCTTGGTTTGCCTCAGCGTCGAGTTCATTGAACGGGTCATGAAGGTTGACGATCCGGTCGGCGCAACCTCGGTGCACGGCACGTGTGGTCTGTGGGGTGTGCTCTCGCTCGGTCTCTTCGCTGACGGGACCAGCAACTACGGTGGCAGCTGGAACGGTGTGAACGGGTCTGTCACCGGGCTCTTCTATGGCGACCCTGGACAGTTTGTGGCTCAGCTCATCGGTTGCGCGACGCTGGTAGGGATAATTTTCACGATTGCCTATGTCTTCAATGCCCTCGTGGAATTCTTCGTGGGTCAGCGCGTGAGCGCAGAAGCGGAACTCGAGGGGCTTGATCTGCCCGAGATGGGGGCGGTGGGCTACCCAGAATTCCAGCTCGTCTTGCCTGGTACTGGACATTCTATGGAAGCGTAGGAGAAATAAGGAGAGAATACTATGGCAGCTTCAATTGCATTTGGCTTGGCTGTCCTGGCGGTGTTTGCCCTTCTTCAGTTGGTGAAGCCAGGAAGAAGCCTGTTCGATCGTTAGTCATACTCAGTTGGTGAGCGTGTGCCCCGCAGCCTAGCATCTTCTTTCATCCGCGACGCCCAGCAAGCGCTCGTCCATGCTCAACGCGCGTTCGAGCGCGGCCGCCTGAAAGAAGCCATAGGCTTGCTAGAGCAAGCTCTCACACTAGGGGCAGAAAGCGTACCGATAAGAACGATGCTCGGCATTGCCTATGCCCGGACCTATCAAGTCGATCGCGCCTTGGAACAGTTCGACCGGGCGCTCGCGCTCGATCCGGACGCCTTCGAACCACGCTGTGCGCTCGGCGAGTTGTACATGCGCCTCTGCATTCCCGACCAAGCACGTGAACATCTCGACCTCGCTCTCGAGTGTGCGTCCAACGCAGCGGAACGGGCCTACGTCCACGGCCTGCTGAAAGAGGAACGGGCGCGTGAACAGCGCCGCATTCACCGACCGAACTTCCGTCGACCGTTCTGGATGCTACGCCACCGTGAGGAAGGGAAGCAGAAATGAGGCTCAGGCTCGACGTACCGGGCATAAAATCCCGCCTGGCCGCGGTCGTAGTCACGAGTGTTGTGCTCGTGGCTTACGTCGGTGCCCCGGTGATGCCGGTAATGATAGGATCTGCCCTCGCTTATGTATGGTTGATCTGGCGATCTCTTGCCCAGCGCTGAAAGAAAGGGACACAGTCATTAATCTTTACGGAAAAGCGTTGTCGCGCGGAAAAGGAACCTTAGCGATGTTGCGCCAAAGTGGCCATCCCAGTTCTCGCTTGCCCTGCTGGTTCAGCGGGGGGGGATCACCGACGGAAACCCCAGGTTCCGACCTGCGCAAGTGCATCGAGCGAGAGTTTCTCGATCGCGGCGCTCCCCTCGTACAGGTTCGCACTATGATCCTCTCGAAAGACCATAGCGCAGCCTATGTAGAGTTTATGGCTCGCTCATTGTATCAAAACGACGGCCGTCTTAAGCCCACACCTGGGGGGCAATTTTTTCTCGAGCAAACTTTTGCCGATGCAGCAAAAATGCTGTGGGCTCTCTGGACCCACGCCCCTACTTTGGACAGTATCACTCTCAAGGTGTTTCGTCGTCCGCTGCTAACGACAGAGACAAAAGAAGAGGCCATCTTGCTCTTACGTGCTACCGATAAAGTCCTGAAGGATGAGGCCCTGAATTGGGGAAAAACTTCTCCGCTGGCGCTATTACAGCAAGGTGAGTTACAGTGTGAGTTGGACCCCAGGCTTGGCCTACGCGCAATGAAGGAAGAGTGAACCTGCTTGTGCGTAAGGGGTGTCCATGACTGCTCTCCAAGACCGCTTCGAAGCCCTCTTCTCCATCAGTACAGAAATCTCTTCCACTCTCGAACTTGAAGAAGTCCTCCAGCGCGTTGTCGCCCACGCCTGCCGGCTCATGGAGGCGCGCGTTGCGTCTCTCCTGTTAATCGACAAAGAGGCCGGTACCTTACGCCCAGCTGCCACCTACGGCGCGAGTGTGGACTACCTCGCTTTACCCGATCGCGAGATCGACGATAGCCTAACCGGCGAAGTCGTCAAAACCGGGCTGCCGTTGTACATTCCTGATGTCCGCGAGGAGACGCGGTTTCGCGTAGCGGACTTAGCGCGCCGCGAAGGTTTGTGCACCCTGCTGGCAGTGCCGTTACGCACGAAGACCGATGTGATCGGCGTACTGAACGTCTATACTGGAGAACCACGCTGCTTTGAGGAAAGTGACGTGCGACTCCTCACCTTGTTGGCGACGCAGTCTGCCATCGCTATTGAAAATGCCACGCTACACCGAGACGAGATGGAAGCCCGTGAGCGACTGCGGCAGTCGGAAAAACTCGCCGCCTTGGGAAAGTTGTCCGCCGGGCTCGCGCACGAGTTGCGCAACCCGCTGAACACCATGAGCATGTTGATCTACGCGATGGCCCGGGAATTGCCAGCCGACGGTCCCCTCGGCGCAGACTTGCAGATCGTCCAAGGAGAACTGCGTCGGATGTCGCTGTTGATCGAGCAGTTTCTCGAATTTGCGCGACCGCGACCACCGCACTTCCAGCGGGAGCGCTTAGAAGAGATCATGGAAGAGACCCTCCTGCTGCTTGGACCCGAGGCCCGGAGCCGCGGCATCATGATTTACAAAGAGTGGGACAAAAACCTGCCGCGCGTATGGGTGGACGGCACGCAGATCAAACAAGTATTTTTGAATCTCTTGCTGAACGCCCTCCAGGCGATGCCAAACGGTGGAAAACTCACTGTGCGCCTCCGCGAGAGTGGCGGCAGCCTGCTGACCGCGATCACAGACGAAGGGGAAGGGATTGGCCCGGAGGCGCGGGCGAATCTTTTCCAGCCCTTCTTCACCACGAAGCAGGGAGGCACCGGGCTCGGCCTCTCGATCTCCCAACGGATCATCGAAGGTCACAACGGCCGCCTGCGTCTGTTCTCCCGGCCTGGCACTGGCACGACTGCCATCGTGCGGTTGCCGTTGTGAAAGGTAAGCCTTCAGCCATCAGCTTTCAGCAGAGTGCGCTCTGCGCGCCCTTAAAAGGATATAACTAACGCACCAGACAGAGGGAAGACCAGCGTCATAGACAAGCCTCCTCCTGCTGACCGCTGAATGCTGACGGCTGAGTGCTTTTTTACAAAGTTATGGATAAAATCCTCATCGTCGATGACGAACGCAATGTGCACTACTCGTTCCGCCGCGTGCTCGGCGGCGAGTATGAAGTGCTATCGGCCTTCTCCGGCTCAGAAGCCCTGCGCCAGATTAGGGATGAATCTCTCCAACTGGTGCTGATGGACGTCCGCATGCCCGAAACGGACGGTCTTGATACTTTACAAGAGCTCAAACGGCTGCGACCCGACTTGCCGGTCATTATGATGACCGCTTTTGTCTCGGCCGAAACGGCTATTCGCGCCACGACGCTCGATGCTGAGGATTATCTGGTGAAGCCGTTCGACGTCGATGCCCTCAAGCGGTTGATCGCCCTCACTTTACAGCGCCGGGGGTTGTCTGCGGCCATCGCTGACCCCGTGCCGGAAGCCTTTGAGCCCGGCGCCGTGCCCATGTTAGGCCATAGCAAACCGATGCAGGAGGTCTACAAAATCATCGGCAAGACGGCGGCGCGCGACGTCACCGTGTTGCTGACGGGTGAGAGTGGGACAGGGAAGGAACTGGTGGCGCAGGCCTTGCATGCCTATTCGCAACGCGAAAAGGGACCCTTCATCGCCATCAACTGCGCCGCCATTCCGGATACGTTGCTCGAAAGTGAGTTGTTCGGTTACGAACGCGGCGCGTTCTCTGGAGCCACTGAAGCACGACCGGGCAAGTTCGAACTCGCGCATGGCGGCACGCTGTTTCTCGACGAGATCGGCGACATGCCGCTGCTGTTACAGTCTAAGTTGCTGCGGGTGCTCCAAGAACGAGAGATCTACCGGCTCAGTGCGCGCGAGCCGCGCCGGATCGATGTGCGCATCATCGCCGCTACCAACCAGGAACCGGAAGGCCTGATCCGTACTGGCCGCTTTCGTGAAGATTTATACTACCGCCTCAACGTGGTGCGGATCATCCTCCCGCCGTTGCGCGAGCGCGGCGACGACATTCTCCTGCTCGCCGATCATTTCCTCAACACCCATCGTCGCAGTGAGAACCAAGGACCTCTCGGGTTCTCCGCCGAGGCGCGCGAGCAATTACTCACCTATTCCTGGCCAGGCAACGTGCGCGAATTGGAGAACGTCATCGCTCAGGCTGCGCTTAGCGCACGCGGCCGACAGATCCTCGCTGAAGACCTGACTCTCACTGAGGTTTCCTTACGACCACTAAGCGCAACTTCTCCATCAGAGCAAATCCAGGGCACGACTATTGAGGAGCTTTTCGCTCAGCAGTCCGGTCAAGTCTTCGCGGCAGCCGAACGCCTCCTCGTCGCCAAGGCGCTCGAACTTACCCGCCACGTGCCGCTCCGCGGCACCCGCCAGCACGCCGTGCTGGCCTGAGGGTAGCCGGGGGTTTCAACCCCCGGCGGCGAGACCAGCGGAGTGTTGCCCCGAGCCCTCTCCCACAAGGGCAATGGCTTTAAGTTAAGGATTCGGCCCCGTGCTTCGACTTCGCCGCAGGCGCGGCGTAGCCTGTCCTGAGCCTGTCGAAGGGCTCAGCACGAACGGAAATTTCCCCGTGTTTTCACCCCCACCCCGTTCGCCCTGAGCGTAGCGGAGCGAAGTCGAAGGGCCGCGTCCTGCCAGAGACCACGCTAACTTAATACCATTGTCCCACAAGGGGAGAGGGTACCCACGGGCGACACGACTGAAAAACCCGGGGCATAATTATCACGGTCAGTACTTAGCTGCTGCTGTTGCAGCAATCTGTTCCCCTTTTGCCCCCCGCCTAAGCAGCCTTTTTCTCCGCGCCAGCTACGCATGCCACGGCAAGCCCATAATCTTGAGAAATCTTGCGAGCTTAAGCCGCCGGGCCTACCGCTGCCGCAGCAGG
>JACQEL010000611.1 GCA_016200595.1 Deltaproteobacteria bacterium | reverse complement strand
GTAGAACAGGCTTCCAGCCTGTTGCCAAGCACGGGCTAGAAGCCCGTGCCACCAAGAACGGGCAGGACTCAGCCTTGCTCCTACGGTTCAACAAGAACAACCCTTTCGTTCTCTTCGGTCCCTTGGAGGTGAAAACCGCGACATGTACCTAGTCACTGCTCAAGAGATGCGCGAGCTCGACCGGCTCACTATCGAAGCCTATGGTACGCCCGGCCACGTGCTAATGGAACGAGCCGGGGCGGGCGCGACCGAGGCTCTGCTTCAGGAATTTCCTCACGTCCGTCAGGCGCCGGTGGTGATCGTGGCCGGCAAAGGCAACAATGGCGGGGACGGATTCGTTATTGCCCGCCTGCTAAAAAAACAGGGTGTGAAGTGTGAGGTCGTCTTGGCGGCCAGAAAGACCGAGGTGAAAGGCGATGCGTTGCGGAACCTCTCCGCTTTCCTCCGACTGCGTGGACGCGTGACCGAAGTAACCGAACCCTCCCAACTGAGTCTGGTGCAGGAGAAACTTTCTCAGAGCGGCTTGGTCGTCGATGCCTTACTGGGCACCGGCCTGAACTCGCCGGTCCAGGGTCTGATAGCTGCGCTCATCGATCTCATCAACACCAGCGGCGTCCCGGTCCTGGCGGTGGACATTCCCTCCGGTCTGGACGCTGACCATGGTGAGCCGCTTGGCACAGCTATTCAGGCTGAACTTACTGTGACCTTTGGCTATCCGAAGCTTGGCCAGCTCAGCGATGCCGGGACCATGTTTGTTGGTCGCCTAGTGGTCGTGGATATCGGTATCGCGCCGGACGCGGTGGCGGCAGTGAAACCACAGACCACCTTACTCACTGCCGAAGCCGTCGGTACGCTGGTGCGTGAGCGTCGCCGCGCGGCTCACAAGGGCGACTTTGGCCATCTCCTCGTGCTTGCGGGTGCGCGCGGGAAGAGTGGCGCGGCACTGTTGTGTGGTGGCGCCGCGTTGCGTGTAGGAACCGGCTTGGTGACACTGGCTGGGCCCAGCTCCTTGAATGCGATCTTCTCGTCAGTCTTGATCGAAGCGATGACGGTTCCTTTCCCTGAGCGTCCAGATGGAAGTCTCGCGCTTGATGAAGGAGCAATCGCCCAGGCACTGCAAGCCAAGAACGCGGTGGCATTTGGTCCAGGAGTCGGAGTCTCGACTGATACGATCGGCCTGACCCGCTGGCTGCTTGCCCATAGCGAGTTGCCGTTGGTGATCGATGCCGACGGTCTCAATTGCCTGGCGACGGACTTAAATCCGCTGCATGATGCTCGGGGACCGGTCGTGCTCACCCCGCATCCAGGCGAGATGGCGCGTCTACTTCGCACCAGCAACGCTGAGGTGCAAAGTAGACGGTTAGCAGTCGCCCGTGCGTTTGCTACCCAACATCGCTGTTACCTTGTGCTCAAGGGATCTCACACCGTGATTGCTGCTCCGGATGGGAGAGCTTGGATGAATACCACGGGTAACCCAGGAATGGCGAGCGGTGGCATGGGTGATGTGCTCACCGGAATTCTCTCTGGACTGCTGGCGCAAGGATATGCTGCCGCCGATGCCTGCATCCTTGGCGTGTTTCTGCATGGCCAGGCTGGCGACCGAGCCGCGCAAGAGAAGGGCGAAGCTGGTATCATCGCACGGGATGTCATCGAGCAGCTGCCAGGTGGATTACGCGCGTTACGGCAGGCCGCTTTGAAAGACGACGAAGCAGAGAATGACGCTTAAGGTCCATACCGCCGCGGCTGAAGAAACCAAAGCCTGGGGAGAACGGCTCGGACAGTTGCTTTTTCCAGGAGCGGTCGTCGGCCTGGAGGGTGAACTTGGGGCGGGCAAGACGTGCTTCGTCAAAGGGCTGGCGACCGGACTCGCTCTTGACGAGGACGAAATTTCCAGCCCTACCTTTACTCTGGTCGCCGAACATTATAGGGGAAGAGTCCCGCTCTACCACATCGATCTCTACCGCTTGGAAGGTGCTGAGGTCGAAGAGTTGGGTCTGGACGAATATTTATTTGGTCAGGGAGTAACGGCGATCGAATGGTTCCACTTCCTGCCTGCTGGTACGGTGGAGGAATATCTCGTGGTTTCGTTCACTTTGGTGAGTGCCGATGAGCGGTAATTAGTAATGACGGCGAAAGGTTAAAAATACGAACGGGTACTGGCGGCGCTCAGGGCGGGGGGCTGGGGGCCGGGGTTCGGGGGTCAGGGGTGAAAAAGGCATGGCGATTCTCAGACTTCAACGTGAGGGCTTTTCTCCCGCTGGGAGAGGGGGCGGGAGGAATGAGAGGAATGAGCAGTTAACGGTATGTTGATCGTGCAAAAATACGGTGGCACGTCAGTCGGGTCGATTGAGCGAATCAAGGGCGTAGCCCAGCGAGTTGCGGCCACCCGCGACGCCGGGCATCAGGTGGCTGTAGTGGTGTCGGCCATGAGCGGCGAGACGAACCGGCTGTTAGGTCTTGCCAAACAAATTACGGCGCAACCGGACGAGCGCGAATGCGACGTTCTGGTTTCTACCGGTGAGCAAGTCACGGTGGCGCTCTTAGCGATGACGTTGAAAGAGATGGGCTATCCGGCCTTTTCGTTGCTCGGTCATCAGGTGCAGATTGCCACCGATAGCGCCTTTGGCCGGGCACGCATCAAGCACATTAACGCCGCGCGACTCTTGTCCGGCCTGCGCGACGGACATATCGTCGTGGTGGCTGGTTTTCAGGGGGTTGATGCCGACGACAATATTACTACCTTAGGCCGCGGCGGCTCGGATACCACAGCAGTGGCGATCGCGGCAGCGACGCAGGCCGATGCGTGTGAGATTTATACCGACGTCGATGGCGTCTATAGTGCCGACCCGCGCATTTGCCCGCAGGCCCGCAAACTCAGTCGCGTGTCGTATGACGAGATGCTGGAACTCGCGAGTTTGGGGGCGAAGGTCTTGCAAATTCGTTCAGTCGAGTTTGCCAAACGCTATCAGGTGCCGGTGCATGTGCGCTCAAGTTTTTCTGCGGATGAAGGAACCTGGTTGGTACGTGAGGACCTTAGCATGGAAGATGTGATTGTCTCGGGGGTGACCTCAGATCTGGATCAAACCAAGATTACTATTCTGCATGTACCGGATCGTCCTGGCCTGGCGGCCAAACTGTTTGGTCCCATCGCTGAAGATAACATTGTGGTAGATATGATTATCCAGAATGCCAGCGCCGAGGGGTTCACCGATCTCACCTTTACCGTACCCAAGGGAGATGCGCAGAAAGCGCTCGTGCGCGTCAAAGCCACAGCCGAGGAAGTGGGCGCGAGTGGGGTCACCTGCGACGCCGAGGTCGCCAAAGTGTCAATTGTCGGACTCGGCATGCGTAGTCATGCCGGTGTTGCCGCGCGCATGTTCCAGACGTTAGCCCGCGAGGGTATCAACATCCAAATGATCTCC
>JACQEL010000610.1 GCA_016200595.1 Deltaproteobacteria bacterium | reverse complement strand
CCTAGGTATACATTTTGCTGACTGCATGGCCATGCCATCCCTGCTGGCGCACAGCTCTCTTCGCCGAGGAACCACGCGATTTCTCTGTTTTCTTCTTGGTATCTTCTGTACTGTTGTCCTGGATGGCGTTCTGCCGGCTCCTTCCCTCAATGCCTACGAACTGGCTCCCCCGCAACCGACCTGGGAATATCATCTGGGGCAGGGATTACGCCTTGGCAACTCAGGACTGACTCTTGGCGGGTATGGCAGCGTGCGGTATGAAGCTCTACGCAGAAACTCTCCGCAACTGACGGTTAGTGCCTTAAGCTTATTCATCTCATGGGAGACAGAGACGCGTATTCGCTTCTTTTCCGAGCTGGAGTTGGAGGACTTTACGCTGGCACGGGGGGAGCGTTCGTTCGGTTCCCACAACAATGCCTTTGAAATAGAGCGGCTCTATGCTGACGTATATCTCTTCGACGAAGCGACCCTACGCCTGGGGAAATTCCTCACGCCGGTGGGTCGGTGGAATCTGATTCATGCCGATCCTCTGGTGTGGACGACCTCTCGTCCGCTCGTCACCTTTCAATCGTTTGCGCCTGATACCACGGGCATGATGCTCTATGGCAGCTTGTTTCCCCTGGGAAAGGACGTTGATTACTCCGTGTACTTGGAGCTTACGGACAACCTGGACCCAGATTCTCGCGAGGGACCGTTTAGTGAAGCCGTGGGGACCCATTTTACCACCCACCTAGGACCAACAGAGTTAGGGGTCTCGTACGCCAACTTTGAGCGTGAGCAGGAGCGCGCCGAAAGAGAGAATCTCTTTGGTCTTGACTTCTTTTGGGCACGCCAACGGCTAGAGTTGACTGGAGAGTTTCTCTACCGAGTGGGAACACGAAGCCCTAACGGCGATGAATGGGGTCTCTTTATTCAAGGGACTGTTCCCTTGAGCGCACGGACCTTTGCCATCGGACGCTATGAGTTCTTTGATCCCAGGGGACTTTTCCCGGGGGTCCATTTATGGGTTGCTGCCCTCGCTTTTCGCCCCCTCCCGCCACTCGTGCTCAGGGTCGAATATAGTTTTGCCCGGGACAATGTGACCAAGGTGCCAGAAGGCTTCGCGACTTCAGTCGCGCTGCTGTTCTGAGTCTTACAGCGAATTTCACTTGGCTGAGACCCGCAATCGAGTGTAGGGGCGAATCTTGTATTCGCCCTGCCCCGCTATAAGAAGGCGGCGTTGCTCCGCAGGTCGCCACGACGGGGCTGGCAGGCGCGCTGCACTCCTGAGCACCCCTGCGGCACGCGGCCGGGTCACTCGTCCCAGGGCAGGGGTTGTCGGTAATCGAAGCCCGGGATTGTTCCCGGCGGGGCTTCATCGGCCTCACCCAGCTGGCCCTGTGTCAGCACGGTCTCATAGTAGCGCAGGTAGTTTCGCGCCATGTCTACATGCGTGAAGCCGCCGTCCAGGACGCGCTGGCGGCAGGCCTCCGGATCAAAGCGGGCCGGGTTGCGGATCGCCTCCACCAAGTCGCGCGCGGTCGTGCTCAACCTCCCCACGGCTGGCGTCACAATTTCCGGCAGCGCGCCGTAGGGAGTGCCCACGACGTAACACCCACTGACCAGCGCCTCCGTGACCGCCACGCCAAACGGTTCGGGGTAGCGCACCGGAAAAATCAAGCACCGCGCCCGCGCTAAGAGCGCACGTTTCTCCCGCCCCCCCACCATGCCGTGATAGCGGACGCCGCGGATGGTGGGGAACAGCCGTTGGAGGTTACCCGGCCACGTGCGCGAGCCCAGCACGTGCAGCGTGATCCCGGCCTCGCGGGCCACTTGGATGGCACCGGCCAGGTTTTTCGTGCGCGTCCGGGCAATGGCCAGGAACACGGCGTACTCCGCTCGCGCTGGGCAGCACTCGTAGTCTGCAGGATCAATCCCGTTGTAGACGAAGTGCCGGGACCCGTGGTTGGCGGCATGCGTACGGGAAACGAAAACAGTGTTGGGGGGAAATCTCACGCCTGGCCGGCCGTTGCTCCCCATGGTCACCAGGAAGGGCTTGGGCAGCGGGACGGAGGGCGGTCGCCACAGATGCAGCAAGTCACAGGCCTCGGGAACCATCTGCGTCCAGCACGTCTCCGCCCCCTGCGCAGTGGATAAAGGGCGCAGTTCGGCGCCGGGGATCCCACTCCCGGGCCGCGCTAGAAGCGTGACGCGGTGGCCGAGGTGCACGAGCGCTTTGCCTAGCCAGTAGATGACCCGCTCGGTGCCGCCGTAGAGCGGCGGGGGAATCGGGATATCGCAGTCATGGTAAAACGTCACATGCATGAAACGCTGCCGCTCTAAGGGCATGATCAACTGATACAGGCGGGCGGGACGCCCGCGCTCCCAGCGGGGGAGGATACATCGTGTGCCGGAGGCTCGCCCTGCGTAATCAAGGCCGCGAGTTCCCCCGGGCGCGGTGGAGTGTGGGCTTGCTTGCGCTTTTCCTACCTGACAAAATTCCCATTCTCACCTCCTACTCACGTTAGCTATGGCCATTTGCAGCATCTAGCGCAGCCGCATACTGATCCCTTATCCTACAGCTCTCCTGCAGAAAAACCTCAGCTTTCTTCCGCTTCCCTTTTGCCGTCCAGATGCACGCCTTATCGGAAAATTCGTAATCGACAACGCGCTTGCCGATGGTATAGAACGACACCCTGCCCTGGAGTTTACTCAGCACATAGGAAAAATAGAGCGCGGATTGATCAAACCAGAAATGAGTGCGAGTGCTGGGATAGTGCTGCTGGAATTTGAGTGCGAGGCCAGCAAAAAAAGTAAGGAATGCCAGAGATTTCTTCGTGTTGTTGAAAATGACGCAGAAAGCGGCAATTTTCTTATTGAGCCTTCTCTTCTTCAGCCGGAAATAAAGTCCAACGTCACGCTGTAGTGCATTTGTAATAACCTGATGCAAGGAGTGCATGATCAGGCTATCGGCGTCGAGGCACACCAGCAAAGATTTGGACTCTTCAAGGATCTTTCTGGCCACCACGAAGCGAAACGCCGTATAATACATCCCGCGCTCAGGCAGACTCCCAAAGTCGATATCATCTTCATACGTATACGATAACTGCAGATCGCTGAAGTTTTCTTTCATCGCTTCAAGGTGTCGTAATATTTCAGCAGACGGCTCGTACAAATGCACATGCACTCCACACTGGCGCGCGTGTGCATAACAGGACCATATTAAATTATACCCGAACCGCTCCATGAACGGCTCGTTGCCAGCAAAGAAGATCACGCCATTGGCGTTCTCACGGGGGAAAACCCCCTGGATCCGCGCAAGATGACTCTGGACGGCCTGGGCACTTTCCCGGGGATGGAGAAGAACGCTCAGCGAATAGGACACATGAGCAGACAACCATTTCGCTCTATCTACATAAGAGGACACTCGCTTCTCTCCCTCCCGGTGCTTGCACGAAGCTTGAGCGTACACCCCCGGCACGGCGAATCCGGCTTCCAAGAGATACAAGAAGCCTGCCATAGGTAGCCTCTCTGTCGTACGTGACTGGGTGGTGGTTCTGGACAGGGGGCTCATACGCGCTCTTGCCCATTAAAGTAGGGAAACTCCTCTCTCTTCTCTGCCTCAACCCATCCGCGCTCCCAGCCTGAGACAGCGGGCAAGTGCAAAATTCGTTGACAATCCATGCGGGCGAGAGACCGTTTTTGCAGGGATTCAGCCAGCCGCCGCGACAGTCGTGAGCCATTCTCTCTCGCTACCGCTCTTGCTCGCTTCCGCTTGAGTGCGAATCAGATGTGTAGGGTCTCAGGGGTGGAGCTACTGTGCGAACGGCTGTGCGCCTACCGCCACTTCTTTGCCCTGCCTGCGGCATGGGCCGGTGTCCGGAAAGAGACCCTAAGGCGTACCCCCACCCCGCAACATTCGTCGACATTTTATGCTGGGCAGTCCTCCCTATTTTGCAGGGACTCTTCCTAGCGCGCCCAATTCTGCAGAGTTTTCCCTGGCATGGGTGTTGCTCCCCTTCACGTACCGTTCCAACGGCTCTCGGTTCGCGGGCCGGAATTCAGCGTCAGTGTCAGCTTCTGAGCCTTAGGAAAGGGAGCAGGTGAACAAACGGCGGGGGATGCGGCTATGGAGCAGTGGGTTGTGCGGTTGCTGGAGTCAGATGATGGTGACTGCTGCCAAAACGGTTGTGGTGCTGGGGTTGGCCCTCAGCGTGTGGTCTTTGTGGTACACCTCGCGTCACTTACAGTTCATTACCGATCGTAATGAACTCGTCTCATCCCATAAACGCTACCTGCAACTCGATAAAGCCTATGCCGACGCTTTTCACGGGCTTGACCAATTGGTGGTCGTTGCCGAAAGCCCGGACCTGGAGGATACCAAGGCCTTCGTGCGTCGTCTGGGAGCGGAGCTCCAAGCAGATACCGCGCATGTGCAAGAGGTGTTCTATCAGATTGATACGTCCTCGCTCGACGGGAAAAAGCTCCTGCTGCTCTCAGCCACAGACCTACGCACCCTGCACGAAAACGTCGCAGACGCTGAAGAGGTAATCCGGGCGTTAGCCACCAGGCCGGGCCT
>JACQEL010000102.1 GCA_016200595.1 Deltaproteobacteria bacterium | reverse complement strand
GCCGTCAAGATGCGCAATTTGTCATCGACCAGCACGTACTGGTCGGCTGGGTAACGCCGTTCGACATCCTCAAGCTCAAGCTCTTTGTGCACGTAAATGAGGACGTTGCTCTCAACCGCTTCAAATAATCCTGAACGCTCGATCTTACGCGGCTGGAAGACGACATCGCCGTCAGAGAGAATGACTACCGTTCCCCAAGCTTTACAGTGGGCCAGCACGTCGAGCGAGCCTGGATAGAGCCGGTTCGCGAAGGGATAGTTCACCAGATAAGAGGAGACGGTCAGCAGATGCGGATCGCGGGGGTATTCGATCCGATAGCGCTGCAGGGCGCCGAGATAATCGGCATAGCCTAACTCGGCGCGTAAGGCCTCGAAGATCTCCCAGTAGCGGTGCTGTCGTTCATGTCCAACTTCATGATCGAGATGCCGCATGAGGTCGGCAATGACCTGGTCGTTGTCGAGCAGCGTGTTGTCTACGTCAAAGAGAAAGACCACCTTGTGTGGCGCCATGTTGATTTCCTCCCCCAGAAAGCGGCCGAGTGTGCCCACCCTCTTCCCTGCCGCGAGTTGTTAAGGTTTCCTCGCTGCGGTGCAGTGCAGACGCAACCGGCTTCAAGCACCGCAGCACCAGCGTATGGGAATACCCTGGTTTTTAGAACAAGTCGTCTATCCTGTATGCTCCTCAATCATCAGGACCCTACCGCTGGTCAACAGCTAGCCCGTCTCGACTCGATCATTCAGAGGGGCCCGAATAGTCGCTTCGACCGAGAGGCCAGCGTTAGGGTTTGCAGGCTGATAATGTAGCACCTCGAACCCCAAGATCCGTCCCTCGCGGTTCTTCATAACTACGACCTCGTCGTCAGTGAGGGTACTGACATATTCCTGTTGAGGATCTCCCAGCCAGATCGTCAGTGTATGTCCAACGGTGTCGTGGATTACTCTGATACGGTCCATACAATTTCTCCCTTTTTGAGGCTATCTGTGGGGGTAAGCACATTAAACATAGCTCTACGCAATCATCCGCAGAAATTCATCCTCATCTAAAACACGCACCCCGAGTTGCCGGGCTTTGTCGAGTTTCGCACCTGGTTCAGCACCGGCCACAACATAGCTCGTTTGTTTCGACACGCTGGATGAAGCTTTTCCTCCTAACGCTTCAATTCGTTTCTGGGCTTCAGGGCGGGTCAGCGAAGCAAGGGTGCCAGTCAGGACAAAGGTTTGTCCGCTCAGCTTTCCGGTACGGCGGGCAGTGACCTTGGGAAAATGGACTCTTGCTTTCAGCAGCTTATCGATGACCCGGCGATTTTGCTCTTGGGCAAAGAAATGCGCAATACTGCGCGCCACCTCCGGCCCGACATCACGCACCTGCTGGAGTTCTTCCTCGGTTGCCTTGCGAATATCGTCGAACTCGCCGAAATGCTCGGCAAGTTGCTGAGCCGTAGCCTCACCGACATGACGAATACCGAGTGAGGCAATGAAACGAGGCAGAGTGGTGGTTTTGCTTTTCTCGATCGCGTCAAGCAGATTCTGCGCCGATTTGTCGGCCATGCGCTCAAGTGAGGCGAGTTGCTCTTTGCTCAGACCGTAGAGATCACCCGCATCCTGTACGAGCCCTTTGTCTACGAGTTGGTCGATGATTTTTTCCCCTAACCCTTCAATATCCATCGAACCGCGTGCCCCAAAGAATTTGAGGCTCTCTTTCAGCTTGGCTGGACAAGCGAGCCCAGTACAACGATAAGCGGCTTCTCCGGCTTCACGTTCCACCTCGGCTCCACAGACTGGGCAGTGAGATGGCATAATGAATTTCTTTTCACTGCCGGTGCGTTTTTCCGTAATGACCTTGACCACATAAGGAATGACATCGCCTGCTCGCTCGACCACGACGGTATCGCCGATACGGATATCCTTGCGGACAATTTCATCCATGTTGTGGAGAGAAGCGTTCCTGACTGTGACCCCACCAATACCGACCGCCTCCAACTCTGCCACCGGGGTCAGGACTCCAGTGCGGCCAACTTGTACGCTAATGGCTAGCACCTTTGTCGTTGCCTGCCGTGCCGGAAATTTGTAGGCGATTGCCCAACGCGGCGAACGTGAGACGTCACCCAACTGGCGCTGCAGAGCGAAGCTATTGACCTTGACGACCACGCCATCAATTTCGTAGGGAAGTTCATCTCGCTGTTTTTCTAAAGTGTCGAAGAAGGCAAAAATCTCATCCAGATTACGGCAGAGGCGCCGTTGGGGAATCGGCTTGAGACCCCACTCCTTCAGAGCTTCTGTCAATTCCCAATGAGTAGTGAGGGAGATGCCTTCAAGCCGTCCCACGCCATGGCAGAACAGGTCAAGTGGGCGCTTGGCGGTGACGGATGAATCCAGTTGTTTCAGCGAGCCAGCCGTGGCATTGCGCGGGTTGGCGAATAGCGGCTCTCCGGCAGCGGCGCGTTCACGGTTCAGTTGGCGAAATGGTGCTGAGGCGAGAAATATCTCGCCTCGCACTTCCAGCCGAGGCGGGATCGGATGGGAGCCGTGCCGCCCGAGCAGAAAGGGCACTGAACGTACAGTTCTCAGGTTTTGCGTGATATCCTCGCCGGTCACACCGTCCCCGCGCGTGGAGCCGAGCACGAACTTGCCCTGCTCGTAGACGAGTTCGACGGCGACACCATCAATTTTCGCTTCCGCGACATACTCGATAGGTTGAGTGTTCTTGAGGAAGCGTTGGCTCCGCTCGTGAAATTCTTGCATTTCCTCTCGGCTTACGACATTGCCCAAGGAGAGCATTGGCAGAGAATGCCGTACCGAGGCGAACTGGGTCAGGGGCGGTGCGCCGACGCGTTGGGTAGGAGAAAGGGGGTCGCGCAGCCCCGGGTACTGATTTTCGAGTTCGGCCAGCCGACGGAATAAGCGGTCATACTCTGCGTCGCTGATCAAGGGATCATCAAGGACGTAGTACCGATAGTTGTGCTGCGTCAATTCCTGACGCAAGCGTTCTACCTCCGCTTTAACATGTTTATCGGCGGGCATGGCTTCGTTTTATCGCAAAGAGCAGGGCGAAAAAAAGCGGCCCCTGAAGAATGCTCCAGGGGCCGCGCAGGGGACGGACGGAAATGCGGTTACTGAATCTTGATGACGTTGCTTGCTTGCAAGCCTTTTTGGCCGTTGACCACGTCGAACTGTACTTCCTCGCCAGCGTTTAGGCTGCGGTACCCATCCTGCTGAATCGAGGAGAAGTGAACAAAGACGTCTTCCCCTCCTTCTTGTTCGATAAATCCATATCCCTTTGAGTTATTGAACCACTTTACTTTCCCCGTTGCCATACCTCAACCTACCTCTTTTGGACAGTTGCCAGTGGCAAACCGGCAGATGTCAATGGAATGTTTGGCAACAGTAGAGAACGCTTACGATTTTGTCAAGGAAATTGCACTTGTAGAGCGGGCACGACCTTACCCCTGATCAAGTGGAATCGTCACATTATAGAGCTGCCGACCGCGGCCAATAGAGAGGAGCACGCTCTGGCCCAGGCGCGCATCGATGATTTTGCGGCGGAATTCAGCCAAGGTCTTGGTTTGGGTGCCAGAGAGCCCGAGAATCGCATCCCCGCGCTCAATGCCGATATGGGCCGCCGGGCTGCTTGGTCGTACTTTCTTCACTGCGAGTCCACTGTCACTCTCGGAAATCGCCAGGCCGAGCAACTGCCAGGCTAAGTCATCAGCTTTTTCCTGAGGAAACCGGGCAGTAATGAGGGCAACATTTTCTTCTCCACTCTTGCGCAGCACGCGCAGTCGTAACGTGTCGCCACTGGCGTACTCGCGCTCACGTTGCAGATACTCTTCGGCAGAATGCAGCGGTCGACCGTTGAGTTCGAGTAAGACATCTCCTTGCTGGAGCCCGGCTTTCGCCGCCGGGCTACCCGACTCGACTCCGCGCACCAGGACTCCGTGTTTCTCTTTGAGAGAAAAATGATACGCCAACTCGGGCGTCAGGGTTTGCACGATCACACCGACCCACGGCGTTTCCACTGCCCCGTGAGTAATCAGCTCCTGGACGATGCGTTTGGCACGCGAGATAGGAATGGCGAAACCGATCCCCTGCGCCTTACCGTAGATGGCACTGTTAATACCTATCAACTCACCTTTGATATTGAGCAACGGTCCGCCGGAGTTGCCAGGATTAATCGAAGCGTCGGTCTGAATGAAGTCATAATACGTGCGCCCGTCGGTATTGAGTGAACGATTCACGGCACTCACGACCCCAGTGGTGACGGTGTGAGACAGGCCAAAAGGGTTGCCAATAGCAATAACGGTCTCACCAATCATCAGGTCGTCAGAATTGCCCAACGGCAGATAGGGAAGAGATCCGCCGTCATCGACCTTCAGCACTGCCAGATCTGAATCGGAGTCAGCGCCCACCAAGCGGGCATTAAATTTGCGGTCGTCGGTAAGCTGAACCTGAATCTTGCCTGCTTGAACCACCACATGCTCGTTCGTCAAAATGTAACCGTCCGGGCGGATCACCACTCCAGAACCGAGGCTCTGTTCAGTCTGTCGCTGCTGGAATGGTGCGAAGAAGTCGCGAAAGAAGTCCTCAAAGAGTGGGTCGCCGCTGAAGGGATTTTCCCGGCGCTCAACTTCCTGAGCCGCAACAATACTGACGACCGCTGGGCTCGCCTTTTCTGCCGCGATGACCACCGCACTGCGGCGGCTTACATCTTGAGCTGAAGCAGACAGAGATAGAAATAGAGACAGAGATAGAGACAGAGCAAGAGATCGAAATGTTCTCATGGAACCGGAGATGGCGCTCCTCAATTTTTGCCTCTTCCGCAATCCGCAATCCACAATCTACAATCCGCAATCCGCAGCCGGCTGTTGCTGCGTAATACAATGAATCGCTCCGAGACCCCAGACCAAATCACTGCAGGGAATACCGACGATCTGACGGTTGGGAAATAACTCCTGTAGGATAGCCAGTGCCCGCTGGTCGTTCGGGCAGGCATAAGTAGGGACGAGCACCACCCCATTAGCAATATAGAAGTTCGCGTAACTAGCGGGGAGCCGGTTCCCTTCGTGTTCCACCGCGCTGGGCATTGGCAACGGAACCACCCGTAAGGACCGATCATCTTGGTCGGTCAGGTGTTGGAACCGCATGAAATTGTCGGACAAGAGTTTGTAATTGGCATCAGCCGGGTCGTCTTCCATCATGCACACTACAGTCGTCGGATCGACAAAACGAGCGAGGTCGTCCACATGGCCGTCTGTATCATCGCCCACGATGCCGTCCCCCAACCATAAGATCTTTCTCACCCCTAGATAGGCCCGCAAGTACTCTTCGAGATCAGTCCGGGTCAACGCGGGATTGCGATTGGGATTCAGCAAGCAGGCCTCGGTGGTAAGCAACGTGCCGCGGCCGTTGACATCAATCGAGCCACCTTCGAGGACAATGCCAGGCTCAAATACCGGTAGGCCGAACCGTGCAGCGATCTTCTGCGGCACCACGTCATCCAAATCCCACGGACCGTATTTTTCTCCCCAGGAATTGAAGATCCAGTCAGTGATCGCGAGTTCGGTTCGCCCCTCGTGTTCGCGGGTGAGAAAAATAGGACCATGGTCACGCGCCCAGGTGTCATTAGTCGGGATCTCATACAGGGTAACTCCGCTGAGATTCACACCAGCTTGTGTCAGCGACTGCCGCACCTGCGCCGCTGCCTCTGCATCGTTCACGCAGATGTTGACGGGCTCATACACGTGGAGCGCTTGCACTATCTTGAGGTAGATCTCTGGTATCGGCGTGAACTTCCCTGGCCAGGTGTCGAGATTATGCGGCCAGGCGAGCCAAGTGGCCGCGTGCGGCTCCCACTCGGCAGGCATGCGGAAACCCAGACTTGCAGGGGTGATCGCAGGGATGGAAGGAACGTGGGACATAGAACAAGGTGCTGGGTGTTAGGTGCTAGGGACTGGGTTAAGGAGCGGGAAGAAAGACCAGCACCTAGCCCCCAACACCTAACACCTTTTTCAATCGAGGTATCGCTTGGTCAGGTTGCCGTAGGCATCGATGCGTCGATCCCGAAGAAATGGCCAGTGTTGCCGAATCGTATCGATGCGGTCGAGTTCGCACGGCACGACCAGCGTCTCTTCTTCCTCCTGGCTCGCCCGCGCCAGCAGACGACCGAAGGGGTCACTAAGAAAAGAGGCTCCCCAAAACTGTAAGCTATCTTCGATACCCACGCGGTTGACCGCTGCTACGTAGACGCCATTGGCAACGGCGTGCCCCCGTTGAACAATCTCCCAGGCCTCGCGTTGGGTCTCTCGGGCTTTCGGCGTATCAGCCTGCTGCCACCCAATCGCGGTTGGATAAAACAGAATCTGAGCGCCCCCAAGCGTAGCGAGACGTGCGCCTTCGGGGAACCACTGGTCCCAACATACCAGGACGCTGATGCGGGCGTAACGTGTCTGAAACGTTTGAAATCCGAGATCGCCCGGGGTGAAATAAAACTTCTCATAGTAGAGCGGATCATCAGGAATGTGCATCTTACGATATTTGCCCAGCAGGGTGCCGTCAGCATCGATCACTACCGCTGTGTTGTGGAATAGCCCCTCGGCGCGCTTCTCAAACAGCGGCGTCACCAGCACAATTTCGTGCTCAGCCGCGACCTGGCTGAGCGCTGCAGTCGTGGGACCAGGGATGGGCTCGGCAAGACGGAAACAGTCGGTATCTTCACTCTGGCAGAAATAGCGTGAGCGAAACAGCTCTTGCAAGCAGATAATCTCCGCTCCTTGGCGCGCGGCGCGATGAATCTGTTCGACAGCCTTGGCAAGATTAGCCTCGGGCTCCGTGCTGCACGACATCTGCACCAGACCTAAGGTGACGTGACGGGAAGTATCAACACGAGTGCTCATGGCAGAAAATTGTAAGGTATCATCCACAGGCGTCAATGCCGCCGGGCGCAAGAGAAAAAATTTTTGCTTAACCTTTTGACAGAGGGGAGGAAAGACTTTATATAGAAAAAACTTTTTTCACACCATGCTAAGAGGCGGAACCAACAACGTTGGCTAAGATCGCGGTCGTTCCCGCAGGCAAACACGACCTCCGGGTGAAAGTACCACGTGCTACTTTCCTCGTGAGCCTCTGTTTCCGTTTATCCTGTCTATCGGGTTCGAGACGAATCCGTGACCCACAGATGACGCAAGGCGTATAAGCCACAGCGCCTTTGACCGACTGAAGAGAACTGCTCAAAACTGAGAGGGGGGTTTGTGTACCCATGAGAGCTGTAAAGAACAATACCCGGGACGCGAGAGAGCCACGTTTAGCTGCCTTCCCAGCTGAAGGGACCAGGCGCACAAGCGAGCCCCGCCTTGCTGCCTCGCACAACGCGTTGGAAGAAACGATCGACCTTTACGGGATCCGCAACTGGGGCGGAGAATACTTCGATGTCAACCGCACCGGCGATGTCGTCGTGGCATTCGAGGCGACCCGTGGGACTCCAGTGTCCCTGAAGAGCGTCATCGACGAGTTGCGCCAGCGTGGCATCTCTACTCCGGTGGTACTCCGCTTTCCGCAAATCATCGATTATCAAATTAAGAAGCTAGCTGACGCGTTCAAAGCGGCTATCCAAGAGTTCGGCTATCGGCGCGAGTACGTGCCAGTCTATCCTATCAAGGTCAACCAGAAGAAAGAGGTGGTGCAGGAGGTACTGAACTTCGGTGACCGCTACAATCTTTGTATCGAGGTCGGCAGCAAGGCTGAACTCACCGTCGCCTTAGCCCTGACGCGAGCATCTGAGTCACCCATCATCTGTAACGGGGTCAAAGACGAGGCGTATCTGAAACTCGCGCTCATGGGCAAACAGATCGGCAAAAAAGTGTTCGTCGTGCTGGAATCCTTGTTTGAACTGCGTCTGCTGCTGGAACTCAGTAAGCGACTAAAAATCCGCCCCTTGATTGGCCTGCGCCTGAAGCTCTCGGCCCGTGGCAGCGGCAAGTGGGAGAAGTCGAGCGGGGACCTGTCCAAGTTCGGCTTCACCACCACCGATTTGCTCAAATGTCTTGGTCTGCTGGACGAAGAGCGTCTGATTGACTGTCTCCATCTGCTGCATTTCCACATCGGCTCACAGGTCACCGACATCAAGCGGGTGAAATACGCGGTCAAGGAAGCTGCGCGTACGTACGCCAAGCTACGCAAGCTCTGTCCTAACCTCGATTACCTCGACGTGGGTGGAGGATTAGGCATCGACTACGACGGTTCCCGTACCGCCTCGGAGTCAAGCGTAAACTACTCCGTGCAGGAGTATGCCAACGACATTATCTACTCAATTAAAGAGGTCTGTGAGAATGAAGACGTGCGCGAGCCCCTCGTGATCACTGAGAACGGTCGCATGGTGGCGGCCCCACACGCAGTACTGATCTTTAACGTGATCAATGAGCTCTCTCTGTCGAACGGTCCGATCCGCGTGACCAACATCGAGAGCAAGCCGCAAGTCATCCAGGAGATGTACGACCTGTACGCGCGCATCAATGGGAAGAACTACCGTGAGTACTATCACGATGTGGTGGAGCAGCGGGATGAGATGTTCTCGCTGTTCAATCTTGGCTATCTCTCACTCGAAGACCGTGGCCTGGGACAAGAACTGTTCTGGGGAGTATGCGAGCGAGCGATTAAGTATGCCAAGTTGGCGAAGCACATGCCCGAAGAATTCGAAGACTTGGAGCATCGCTTGTCGCGCAAGTTCATCTGCAATTTCTCGGTCTTTCAATCGATTCCGGATTCCTGGGCGATCGATCAACTCTTTCCTATCATGCCGATCCACCGCCTCGATGAAGCGCCCAACCGCACTGGCTACCTGGCGGATCTGACCTGTGATTCAGATGGCAAGGTTGATAACTTTATCGATCTGCGCGACGTGAAAGAGTCACTGGAACTCCACCCCCTGAATGGCGAGCCCTACTACCTTGGGGTCTTCTTCACCGGAGCCTATCAAGATGTGATGGGCGATTACCACAACCTCTTCGGCCATGTGCACGACGCTCTAGTTGTGGTTGACGGGAAGGGGAACTGTCACATCACCAAGATCGTTCCTGGTCACAAAGTCGAAGGAGTGCTCAAGGTGTTTGGCTACGAGCGAGAGGAATTACTTGCCGAGTTTCGTAGCCGTGTCAGCGAAGGCGTCGCTCGCGAGGGCCTCAAGACCGACTGGGGCAACCACGTGATGCGTGAGTACGAGGCGGCGCTGGGAAGCTATACGTACCTAACGTTGGATAAGTAGTGTTGAAGGCTGCTCCAAGTTAGTCCTGAGTGCTGAATTTCAAGTCCTGAGTGCTGAGTCCTGAGTGCTGAGGGAGGACTAAGAAAATCTTCTACTCAGCTCAGGACTCAGCACTCATTGCTCAGGACTAATCTATGGCTCGACTCCTCGACGGTTCCGATCCCCAGGCGATAGAGGCTGCTGCTGCCGCGCTACGAGCAGGCGAGGTCGTAGCTTTTCCGACTGAAACGGTCTACGGACTTGGCGCCGACGCTCTTAATGAACAAGCGGTAGCGCAGGTATTCGCGATTAAGAACCGGCCGCGGTTCGACCCCCTGATTGTTCATCTTCCCAGCAAAGAAATGGTCCCGCAGTACGCGGCGGTCATCGATGAACGAGCCGTGGCACTGATGGAGCGCTTCTGGCCCGGACCTCTGACGTTAGTGTTGCGTAAACGTCCGCTCATTCCTGATCTGGTCACTGCTGGTCTCGATACGGTTGCCTTACGAGTGCCAGCCCATCCGGTTGCTCTGGCACTCCTGCGTGCCGTCGGAAGACCGATCGCCGCGCCCAGTGCGAATCCATTCGGTTATGTCAGCCCAACAACTGCTCCGCATGTCCAAGAGATGCTCGGCGATGCCATCACACTCGTCCTTGATGGCGGGCCGTGCGCGGTCGGCGTTGAATCTACGGTTTGCGCGCTGACCGAAAAGGACGCAATTGTGCTGCGGCCTGGCGGGGTCACGGTTGAAGAGATCGAGGCGGTGATCGGGCCAGTAACGATTGCTTCAGCGTCACAGTCTGATCCACGTTCGCCTGGGACGTTGCCGCGGCACTATTCCCCGCACGTGCCTCTGACACTGCTCGCTCCAGGAGAGTCTATTCCCCACCCGCGCAAGGGAGAACGAGCGGGATTGTTGACATTGGCGCCGTGTTCAGGAGTAGAGGGATACAGTGTAGTTGAGGCTCTGTCCAAAGATGGAAACTTAGTGGAAGCCGCAGCTAACTTATTCGCTACTCTCCGCCGACTCGACAGTCTGGGACTAGAACAAGTCGTTGTAGAGCCGGTGCCTGAACACGGACTCGGCCGGGCAATTATGGACCGCTTGCGCAGGGCGGCGCGAGGTTAATCTCGAACCGTTTCCTCTGCAGGCTACCGCTCTTCTTCAAGGTCGTCGAAGCCGAGCGCAAAAAGCAAAGCTGCGCGGAGTGCAGTGAATACCTCGGGCGCCACCGTCCCGACGAACGAGCGCAGCCCATCCTTCGGGACAGTAGCCAGATTGTCGACGTTAATCGCCGAGGTCATTTTCAGTCCGCTCTCTGGGCCGATGACTACTTCTGAAGGAATACCTCGGATAGTTGTGGTGATCGGCGCCACGGTAACGCTGTGCAGATGACCAATCACTTCTTGTCTCGTCAGAATGAGCACTGGCCGGCGTCGGTTAGGGCTGGGAAAACTGAACTGCCAGATCTCGCCCCGGTTTACTTCGGCCATGTTTGCGCTCCAAGCACTGGGGCGAATTCGTCACGAGCGACCGGATGGCGAGTATACCCTGCGCGGTGCCGCTGTACTTTCTCTGCCAAGGTCCGGCGCTTGAGCCATAGTTCCAGGGCTTCGCGGACCACCTCGGAGCGACCCTTCTGCTGAGCTTCCCCAGCGACGTCTACGGCGTGCAAGAGCGCTTCATCAATACGAAGCGAAACCGTTTTTGTCATGTCTTATGTACTACAAATCGTAGGACATTTTGTCAACCTCAGCTTGCTACAGAACGGTGGGTAGTGCCCACCCTACAAAACTGTCCTGGAAAGTTCATCTCATCTAGCCTAGAGTACCGGCCAGAGGGCCGCCATTTTTGTCGATAGTAAAGGAGATCTTTCGCAATGACACAGACAATGAAGGCGCTGTTCGTCGTTCCTGGACCTGAGGGTGGAGCATATGAGTTTCGTGAAATCCCTGTTCCAACTCCGGGGCCTGGGGAGGTCCTGGTGGCCATTCGTGCGGCGGGGACCAATCGAGGTGAACTATTGGCACGGCCACTTTTGCGCTCAGACAATCCGGCGGTCAAGCCGATGCGCGCGGGGATCGAGTTCGCCGGCGAGATCATCGCGCTCGGCGATGGAGTGAGCATGTGGAAGCCAGGTGATCGCATCATGGCTCGCGGATTGGGTGGTTACGCAGAGTACACGGTAGTGCCGCAGCGCGCGTTGATGCGGGTGCCTGAGGGCATGTCCTGGGCCGAGGCGGCCGCCATTCCCAATGTCTTCGTTACCGCCCATGACGCCATCGTCAGTAACGCCGCGGTCAAGCCGGGCGAGTCTGTGCTGGTGACCGCCGGTTCATCAGGGGTTGGGACTGTGGCAATCCAGATCACACGTCACATTGGCGCAAATCCCGTGCTGGCAACTACTAGGTCGATTGCCAAAGGTGGTGCCCTACGCGCGCTCGGCGCCCACGAGATCATCGATACCAGTAAACCGGGCTGGGTCGATGCCGTATTGGCGGCCACAAGTGGGCGCGGCATTGACGCGATCATCGACCAGGTCGGCGGACCGCTGCTCGCCGATCACATCCGCGTGCTCGCGCTCAAAGGGCGGTTGGTAAGCGTCGGCCGCAATGCCGGCAGGGTCGGCGACTGCGATCTCGATGAGGTGGCGCGCAAACGCGCGAGCATCATCGGTGTCACTTTCCGCACGCGCTCGCCGGAGGAGGCATTGGTCTGCAGTGAGCGTTTCGCTGCTGACTTGCTAGGCGCTTTCAGCACCGGAGCACTCAAACCCGTGCTTGATCGCACGTTCCCGTTCGAGCGCATCGCGGACGCGCACGCGTACATGCTGGGTGATGCCCAAATCGGCAAGATCGTAATCACGATGGAAGACGCGCGCTGAGCGTTGTCTAATGGCGCAGATCCCAGACAGTCTTAGTACAGTGCCCCATAAATGCGCCCTCAGTTCCGAACACCAGCAGTATGGATTCCTTCCCCTCTCGTGGGCAATGGTAGTAAGTTAAGGATCGAACCTGTGCTTCGACTTCGCCGCTGCCGCGGCGTAGCCTGTCCTGAGCTTGTCGAAGGGCTCAGCACGAACGGCAAATGTTCCATGATTTTCCCCACCCCGTTCGCCCTGAGCGTAGCGGAGCGAAGTCGAAGGGCCGTGTCCCACGAGAGACCATGCTAACTTAATGCCATTGCCCCTCGTGGGGGAAGGTCAGAAAGAGGGAGTGTTCGGCAGGAGCACGGCCCACGGCCCCCTCACCCTAGCCCTCTCCCACAAGGGGGAGAGGGGACCCAAGGGCGACACGACCAGGACTTAGCACTGCTGAACTGTTGGTATGCGCAGCGCGTGCGTTAAAACGACGTGCTGCCACTTGAGTGGAGACATACATGGCGAAGCGGAAACTCTCGGTAGCGATCATCGGAGCCGGCATGGGAGGGCTCACCGTCGCTGCGACTCTCCGGCGCGTTGGCATCGAGGTACAGGTCTACGAGCAGGCGAGCAAATTCGCGCGCATCGGCGCAGGGATTCAGCAGAGTTCGAACGCAATCAAAGTGCTGCGCTTGCTCGGCCTGGAAGCACACTTACGGCGCGTCGCTTTCGAGCCACGCGCCTGGCTCAACCGGGAGTGGGATACCGGTACTCCGACTAACGAGTTCCTATTGGGCAGCGACATTGAAGAGCGTTTCGGTGCGCCCTATCTCCTCATGCACAGAGGCGACCTGCATGCGGCACTTGCCTCAATCGTGCCAAGCGAGATCATTCACCTCAATAAGCAGGTGGTCGGGCTGACGACTGCACCAAGTGGTGGGGACCCGACCGTCATATCGTCATTTACTACGTGAACTCGCGCCGGGACGAGATTTACTTCGTCACTAGCACTCCGGAGCCTGAATTTGAGGTCGAGTCCTGGTCAGCAAAGGGCGATCTCAACATGCTGCGCCAAGCCTATGCCGAGTTCCACTCCCAGGTCCGAGCAGTCATCACGGCCTGCCCGGAAGTGCACAAATGGGCGCTGGTTGAGCGCGACCCCTTGCCGCGCTGGGGTGAAGGGCGGATCGTCTTGCTCGGCGATGCTTGTCATCCGATGACACCCTATATGGCGCAGGGTGCTGCGACTGCCATCGAGGATGCGGCCGTGCTCTCCCGCTGTCTAGACGGTGTTGATGGCGATGGGGTCGAGGAAGCATTCCATCGCTACGAGTTGAGCCGAAAGGACCGTACCTCGCGCATTCAGCTGACCTCACGCCTCAACACTTGGCTGCGCCAAAAAACCGACGCGGACTGGGTATACGGATACGACGCCTGGCAAGAGCCACTGGCCAACGTAGGCGCTGCAACAACAGTCTAGAGGTCTTGTCCCATCCCCGAGCGGCAACTTTTGTAAGAGAGGAATAAGGAGGAACCTCGGTATGAAACAGCCTGTCATCATATGCTTTGGCGTATGCGCGGCATCCCTTTTCTTGGCAACCTCAATCATGGCGGCAGCATGTCCTTCTGACAGCGTGCGGGTAGGGAGCGTGTGTGTAGACAAGTATGAAGCGAGCGTCTGGAGCATAGATCCTGCCAACAAGGGGCTCATTGGTAAGGTCCAGCAGGGCAAGGTAACCCTTTCCCAGCTGATTGACGGAAAGGCCGTCCAGCGCGGGGCAAATGCCGACGATTACGACCTCGCTAGCTGTTCCGAGAATGGCAATGGCTGTACAAATGTCTACGCTGTATCCATCTCAGGTGTCACGCCGGCACGTTCTATCACTTGGTTTCAGGCGGCAGCGGCCTGCCGCAACGCTGGGAAGCGGCTTTTGACGAATGCGGAGTGGCAGGTAGCTGCATTCGGGACACCAGATCCTGGGCTTGCCGGTGATGGAGTGACCACGTGCAACACTGCTGCCCCTGAACTCATGTCTACTGGATCGGCGCGCAACTGCGTCTCCGACGTAGGCGTCTTTGATATGGTGGGAAATCTATGGGAATGGGTCGCGGACTGGATTCAAGGAGACACTAATCCTTGGGCTCCGGTGACCGGAGGAAAGACCAATGCAGCCTATGGAAATGATCTCATGAGTGGGACTAATCCTGCGCAAACCCAGGGAGATGGGCAGAACTTTCCTGCAGCAATAGAGCGCGGCGGCAGCTTCAATTATGGCGACCACACGGACGCCGGGATGTTCGCTCTGAGCGCAGCCCAAAGTGCGTCGGCCTCGTTCATCGACCTGGGATTTCGCTGCGGACGCTGATAAAGTGTGAGGAACATGGCACATCTCAGCCGACGTCTATCAGACAATGCTGCGGGCGACTTCTTTGTTGATAGCAGTTGCATCGACTGCGACATCTGCCGGCAGATTGCGTCTGAGACTTTTCGTGCTCAGGCGGCACAGACTGTTGTTTACCGCCAACCAACCACACCTGAGTCAGTTCACCATGCTTTGATGGCATTGGTCGCTTGCCCGACCGGGTCGATCGGAACTGTACGCATATATCCAGTAAAGGCTGCTATTTCTGCCTTCCCCGAGGAAATTGCAGGCGGTGTATACTTCTGCGGCTTTGCTTCTCGGCACTCCTATGGGGCAACGAGTTATTTCATCGTGCGTCCCGAGGGCAATGTGCTGGTGGACTCACCGCGCTTTTCCCAGCCGCTGGCGAAACGGCTGGAAGAAATGGGTGGAGTGCGGTGGATGGTTCTTACCCATCGCGATGATGTGGCCGACCACGAGCTGTTTCAGCTGCGCTTTAGCTGCCAACGAGTCATGCACAGTGCCGATGCCAGTGGAAGTTTGCGTGATGTAGAAAAGATCATCAGCGGAAATGAAGCAGTTCAGCTTGATGAAGACCTGACTCTGATTCCTGTGCCTGGTCACACCCGGGGCCATGAGTGTCTGCTCTATCAGGATCGTTTTCTTTTCACCGGCGATCATCTTGCCTGGGATGAAGATGACAACACACTCACCGCCTTTCATGACTACTGCTGGTACTCCTGGCCTGAGCAGATTTGCTCGATGGAGAAGCTCTTAGCGTATCGTTTCGAGTGGGTGCTACCTGGGCACGGACGGCGGCATCATGCCGCTTCATGCGCAGAGATGCAGAAAGAACTGCGCGCCTGTCTCGCGTGGATGCGGGAGCAATAACTGTAGAAAGAAGTAGGATGGGTCGCGACCCACCCTACCAAGCTGCGGCAGCTTTACATGTGCGCGATGAGCGCATCACCAAACTGGGAGCATTTCACTTCTTTGGCTCCCTCCATCAGGCGGGCGAAGTCGTAGGTGACGATCTTCTCGCCGATCGTGCCATCAATAGCTTTGATGATGAGATCGGCAGCCTCGGTCCACCCCATGTAACGGAACATCATCTCGCCGGAGAGGATGACTGACCCCGGGTTCACTTTATCCTGATCGGCGTATTTCGGTGCCGTGCCATGGGTTGCCTCGAATATGGCATGACCACTGACATAGTTGATGTTCCCTCCTGGCGCGATACCGATGCCGCCGACCTGCGCGGCCAGTGCATCAGAGAGGTAATCACCGTTGAGGTTCATGGTGGCGATCATGTCGAATTCATCGGCGCGGGTGAGAACCTGTTGCAGCGTAATATCCGCAATGGCGTCTTTGACGAGAATCTTGCCTTTCGCGAGCTCGGCCTTCTGTTCAGTATTGGCGGCGTCTTCGCTTTTGGCGGCTTTGGTGCGTTCCCATTGCTCCCAGGTGTAGGTCTGGTTGGGGAATTCACGCTCGGCCAGCGCGTATCCCCAGTTACGGAACGCGCCTTCGGTGAACTTCATGATATTGCCTTTATGCACGAAGGTGAGGCTCTTACGCTTATTGGCAATGGCATAGTTAATCGCTGCTCGGACCAACCGTTCCGTTCCTTCTGCCGAGACCGGTTTGAGCCCAACACCGGAAGTCTCGGGGAAGCGGACCTTTTTGTACATGTCTGGGAAATTGTCCTTCACGAAAGTAAGGATTTTCTTTACTTCTGGAGTCCCAGCCTCGAATTCGATGCCCGCATAGATGTCTTCCGTGTTCTCGCGAAAGATCACCATGTCGATTTTGTCGGGACGCTTCACTGGCGAGGGCACGCCTGTGAACCAGCGGACTGGACGTAAGCAGACATAGAGGTCAAGGAGCTGCCGTAAAGCCACGTTCAAGGAACGGATGCCGCCGCCAATCGGGGTGGTCAGCGGACCTTTGATCCCCACGAGAAACTCGCGGAATGCCTCGACGGTCTCGTCTGGCAACCAGGTGTTAAACTTGTCGTAGCTTTTCTCTCCGGCGTAGACCTCCATCCACGCGATCTTACGCTTACGGTTGTATGCTTTTTCTACCGCGGCATCGAGAACACGGACAGAAGCGCGCCAAATATCCCGGCCGGTGCCGTCGCCTTCGATGAAAGGCATGATCGGATGATCCGGAACGTTGAGTTTGCCGTTGCTGATAGAAATTTTCTCCCCTTCGGGGACGCGAACGTGTTGATACGCCATAAGGCCTACTCCTTTTCTGCACAAAGAATTGCGCGGATTATAACACGTCGAGCTTCTGCTCCTAGAGGGAGGAGCTGCCTTACTCGCTGCCAGGGCTCATTGCAAAGTGCGGACTAAGATAGTAGACAAGTGAGGACTTTTCCCGCTTTATGAAAGCATTTTGGCTATGATGCGCTTTTTTCGTCTCTGGCCGCTTCTTTTTGTGCTAGGCCTGCTGCCCGCCTGCCAGCAAGAGGAAGTCAAAGATGTACCGCTCAGTAACCGGCTCATCTTAGTGACCGACAAGTTCTACGATGTCAAAGCAATCTCTGCCGAGAAAGCGATAGTGGTTGGTTACGGTGGGAAGATTCTGCTTACTACTGATGCGGGAAAGACATGGCAAGCGAAACCCAGCGGGACCGAGCTGGCATTGTATAATGTCAAATTTGCCGACGAGCAGAACGGCTGGGTCTGTGGCCAGGATGGGCTGATTCTTCATACCACCGATGGTGGAGAAACCTGGCACAAGCAAGAAAGCGGCACCACTCAGCCAATCTTCGCCCTGTCGTTTGCCGACAAAAATCACGGTTGGGCAGTGTCGGCACAGGCGACCTACCTCCGTACAACCAGCGGAGGAGAGTCCTGGGAAACAGGACATATTGAAGCCTCGGTTGAGGGAGTCTCTGAAGAAGCGACGCTAGCGATGGTTGACCCGGTTCTCTACGACATCCAATTCATCGATGAAAAAACCGGCTGGATGGTGGGTGAGTTTGGCAAGATCTATCACACCACTGATGGTGGGATGACGTGGAACGAGCAGCAGAACACCCTGTTGGGTCACGCCGGAATAGACGATGCTCTCAATTTACCCGCTTGGTTTGGGGTCCGTTTTACAAACGCTAACGAGGGGATAGCGGTTGGTATCGAAGGAAAGATCGTCAAGACTGCGGATGGTGGTAAAACCTGGACCTTTACTGGCGAGGATCTGGCCACCTTCTCTACTGATCCATTGTATGCCTTACGCCTGTTTGGCGATGGCAAGGGGTGGATCGTCGGGGCGTCAGGCCGGGTGCTGCAACTGCGCGACGGTGATTGGAAAAACGCTGCACTTGGCAGGCCGCTGGCCAGCTGGCTGCGGGCGGTCGATTTCTTCGACGAAAACAATGGCTGGATCGTTGGGGCCTACGGATCAATTCTCCACACCGTCGATGGCGGGAAGAGCTGGCTGCCAAGTTTTGGCTAACCCTCAATAATGATGAATGATGAACGATGAACGATGAACGGCGAATACGCAACTGAGACTTTTCCTCAATTCAGCGTTCTGCATTCCGCGCTTGTAAGGGAGTACGTACTTCATGACCGATAAGACGTTCGATAGCACAGGAAAAGTGACGATCGTGACCGGAGGCGGCACTGGCATCGGCGCAGACATCGCCCGAGAGTTTTGTCGGCGTGGCGCCAAGGTGATGATCACCAGTCGCACGATGGATCATCTCG